>CAZFOP010000226.1:0-6380 GCA_964520085.1 uncultured Solibacteraceae bacterium
AGTTGAGCCATTGCGCCACTTGCGCCCCTTCGTGATCGAGCGCCAGATGCTGGTATCCACCGCCCGGGCAGATGACGACGGCAGTGCCCGTGCCGCGGCCTTCCGGCACGAGGTAGGGCGTGATGGATGGCTTATCGGTATCGGCAGTCCCGAGCGCGCCCGGAGCGCCATTGGGCCAGAGCAGCTCCGGCTTGGTCATGTTGATTGCTTGGCCAAACATCGTGGTCACAAGCAGCGGAAGAAGAAAAGATCGCATCATGCAGAATACGGTAACACCCGGACACCCAATGGGAGTTAGCCGCACGGAGTGCACTTCCTGCTTGGAATGTTGCGAGCGGCCCGCAAGGGACTTCGGAATTGCGCGACCGCTACCGCACGCCCAACACCAGTACGAGTCTGCGCATAGCTAGGCGTTGAGTCTACATCGAATCGCCTACCGAAACCAGCGGGAGCTTAACCGGGGGCGAATGGCGCTTACGGGGTAGTTTCGCGCCGTTTCCAGCTTCCTGAGCCGGTCAGAGTATCTTTAAGTACTACAACGGTTGCGTCGAGACTGGAATAGCTTCGATTTCCCGAAACGTTCGCAAGGGTAACTGTACTATAAGGTAACGGGGAATCCCAAATCATCGCCGTTCTACACCAATGTTATGCCGGTGCCTGAGGGATTAGGTCCCATCAAAGGAGAGTATTCATGGCCGCTAGGTCTGTACACGTTCAGTTCGATGTCGTAGCAATGCCAAACACAAAGCTCGTTCTCGTTGGTTCGGGCCTTTCTCATGGGGAGTGGAGCTCGGGCTTACAACCCCCGAATTCGCTGACCCCGCCCACAACCAGCATCTCGTGGCAGTCGGAGTCCGACGGGTTCTTAACCGGAACTCAGGGTTGGGTTCGCTTCTACCCAGTCACCCCGGGCGGTAGCGCGCCGGCAAACCCGCCCGACGAAGAGACCATTTACATCACATGGGACGACCCGTACACCGGGGCCAATGCCTACTCGTCGACCGCTCCATCCCCGTACCGCATCAACGGTGGCTCTGTTCTCGATTACAACGCGGACAACGACTCGGCGGTCTTCACCCTGTCCTTTGCCGGCGAGCTCCAAACGAGTAACACGGCCCCCGCGCTGGCCAATTTCGCTCCAGGTCCCGAAGGAAGCCAGCTCGTTATGGCCTACGTCGCGACCAACAAGAGCAACGATCTCTTTGTAACCACCACCGACACCCTCGGCACGTGGAGCCAGTCCAGTCCTGTCACCGGCCAACAAAGTAAGATAGCGCCCGCTCTTACGGAGTTCAACGGCCAGCTTGTGCTGGCCTATATTGCCAATAACTCCAGTGCGGACCTGCTGATTGCCAAGTCCAAAGACTCCGTCAATTGGTCGTGGTGCAGCCAGGTCCCGGGACAATCGTCCGCGCTAGCTCCCGCCATCACGGTGTTCAAAAGCGAGCTCCTCGTTGCCTATGTCGCACGTAACAGCAGCAACGATCTGCTGTTAGCCACGACCAGCAACAGCGGCGCCAACTGGAACAACAGCCAAACGGTCAGCGAACCGAATGGCGTATTACAATCAAGCCCATTCACGCCGGCAATAACCGTAATGGGAGGAGAGCTCTACGTCGCCTACGTCGCCAATGACGGCAGCAACGACTTGATCGTTACCAAGTCGAGTAATCTCTCCAGTTGGACGACGACGCGCGTCGCCGGGCAAACCAGCCCGGGGACGCCGGCACTCACGTCGTTCGGCACCACCCTTGTGATGGTCTACCGCGCCGATAATGGCAGCCTCGACCTGACCGCAACCGTATCGATCAACGGCGGCGCCACCTGGTCGACGGGCAAGGCGATCAACGGCCCGCAGACCAGTCCCATGCCGCCTTCGTTAGCGACGTTTACGAACGGGGTGGTTCTGGCTTATGTGTCCAACGACACCAGCCAGCGGCTGATCGTGTCGACTTCTTCCGACGGCATGAACTGGCAGCCTGGCACCAATGTCACCGGCCCATAACCGGTTTCACACCGCAAGCGTCTTATGAAACTCGAAGGGGGGCGGAGCTTTCCGATCCCCTCTTTTTTTGTGCGATGAAGACCGCGGCAAGCGCCCGGCAAATCGATGTCCGGTCAGCGTCCGAGAGCGCCGCAACGTTCTCGAAGTGCTGGCCCTCGCCTCCACCGGGTACAATAGCCACATGACCCAGCTTACCCGCCGTGAGCTTTTCCGAATCGCATCGTCTATTGCGCCAACATTATGGCTGGCGCGAGGCGCGTCCGCGCAGACACCGCCAGCGCTTGAGTTACAACCCCTTGCCGACAAGCTGACGCTGCTCACCGGTGCCGGGTGTAACATCGCAATCTTGCAGGGACCGGATGGATTGCTGCTGATCGACAGCGGCCTCCCGCCAAACGCCGCGGCGATGGACAGCAAGGCGCGTTCGGTCGGCCCTTCCACCATTCAGGTGCTCATCAACACGCATTACCACTTTGACCACGTCGGAGGCAACGAACGGCTCGGAGGCGAAGGCGTGCGTATCCTGGCGCACGAGAACGTCCTCAGCCGCCTGAGCACACCGCAGAAGAACTCCTTCCTGAATCGCGAGTTTCCAGCCCTCGCGCCGGAAGGACGCCCCGCCGTGACGTTCTCCACCGGCGGCGAACTCACGCACGGTAGCGAGAAGCTTGTTTACCGCCATCTGCCGCCCGCGCACACCGACGGCGATGCGACCGTTCACTTCCAAAACGCTAACGTGTACCACACGGGCGATCTCCTGTTTAACGGCATGTACCCGTTCATCGACTATTCGGTGGGCGGGTCGATTGAAGGCATGGTCGCCGCCGCCGATCGCATTATCGAAGTCGTGGATGCGAAGACAAAGATCATCCCCGGCCACGGACCGATGGCCATCCGCGACGATGTACGCGCTTTCCGCGCCATGCTCGCCGGCATAAACGAACAAGTGACGGCGCTCATCAGAGCCGGCAAGACACTCGATCAGGCACAGGCCGCCGAACCCACCAAGGCCTGGGACGAGAAGTGGGGCAAGGGTTTCCTGAAAGGCTCCGATTTCGTCCGCATGTTGTACGCAGGCAAGGCCAGCGAGCGCGCTTAACGATGGACTTGCTCGGCGCACTTCGATACTCAACCGCCGTGGATCGCGCGTAGAAGTCAACGTCGTGTTCGAGCGGTTGCAGACGGAAGCTCGGGTGCGGCGTAACCGTAAGACCTATTGCTGTTCGCCCGGCTTCGTGGCGCAGACTGTCAAGTCTGCAGAGCCGAGAGTCATCTCGGCTTTTTCCCCGCACAATGCCGCACGGGCTCGGTTGCACGCCGATGAAAGCGCTACGGATCGTGCGATTCGACTTCGCACCCCGTTGAGCGGGCTTGCTTGACAAGTGTTGTCAGTTATGACAACATAGGAAAGTGAGGCGGAAGTGGCGGACGGCTAATGACCCGAAAGACACGGCCCGTTTCCTGGATCAAGGCTGCGCTAAAGGAATTCGAGACGTTCCCGGAAGGGGCCAGATCAATCTGCCTCGCGGCTCTTACGATTGCTGCGGAGGGCGCTAAGGCCGACGTTGCAAAGCCCATGCACGGCCTGAGCTCGGGTGTGTTCGAGATTGCGCTGCCATTTCGGGGCGATGCGTTCCGGGTGGTCTACGCGGTACAACTCGCCGAGGAAATCTGGGTGGTTCATGCGTTCCGGAAGAAATCGACGCAGGGCATTAAGACGCCACAACGCGAAATCGACCTAATAAAGGACCGTCTGAAGAGCTTGAAGGAGATGTTGCGATGAAAAGCGAAAAGCTGGAACTGGTACGGGGAAGCGGCAATGTGTTTCGCGATCTGGGTTATGCGAATGCGGACGCCGAGCAGTTCAAGGCCATCCTGGCAGCCGAGATTATCAAGGCGCTCGATCGGGAACGCCTGACCGTGCGTGCCGCGCACAGCCGCACGGGGATCGCGGCTGCCGACTTCTCTCGCATCCGCAACGCGAACCTCGGACGGTTCACGGTTGACCGCCTCATGTCGATCCTCACCCGCCTTGGCTCGCGCATTGAAGTGAAGATCAAGGTTCGCCGCGCCGACCCAGTGGAGCTGCTCGTGACCGCGTGAAGTCGCGGGGCGGCGGTTTAAGTGCCTCCCAGCCCCTGGTTTACGTCAGGAGTTTCTCTTCAAATCCCGCTGGGCGATTTTCGCTAGCCGAGTCAATTCTCTCCAACGCTCGTGACCGGATGCATCTTTCGGATCGGGATTTGTGGCTTTCCACGGTCGAACGTCACCTATCAACTTGACGCCGCAAGACTCAGCGACGCCAGACAATACGGAGGCACAAAACTCTTCAAACTTGTTACGCCAAGACCACAACTGTTCGGGCGATATGGTAAATGCGGAATGGGGACGGCCCCCTCCCTTTCGGCATTCGTAGTATCGCCTCCCGTCTTCTTTTGGGTAGCAGAAGGCTCTTCTGACTTGCCACGCCAATAGGTCAGCCGCCTGCAATGGCGGGAGGTCTTTATCGTCTCTAAAATGAATATTCGGCGCAGTTTGTTCCTGTATCAGAAGACGCGATCCTTCATAGAACTGCTGCCCATGCTTCTTGTATTTCTCGTGGTTGTCGAACACAAATTCGATTGGGCCTTCAGAGCCGAATCCTTCAGCAAGCACGAGGCCAGAGAGCGAAACGAACGAAGAGAAAAGGCAGTAATACCAGCTATCCCACTTCTCAGGCACCTTGCCCTTGAAAATCTCGTTATAATCGGATTGCTTCAACCGCACATAGACTGCTTGAATGTCCAGCGACTTAATAACTTCTATCAGGCCGTCAATCTTGGAGTCACGCTCCTGCTCGGTTATACCTGCCCACACACCGTCTGAGCGTAGGCTGTTAGCTTCCACTGCGTGAAAATATGGAACTCTTGGGCTGTGATCTAGAACAGACCGCCACCGCTCATCGAAACACTCCCACGCTGAAACCGAGCCGAGGTAGCCAGCCATAACGAAGTACTTGGTATCGCCAGACCCACTGTCGTCGATAAACGCTTTCAGCACACCTACTCCACAGCGCGAGAACAAATCAGTAATCCGCCCGTGGCTACAATCGTTCGCACTGGCAATGCCAAGCTGCCACGGCCCCTTACGCCCAATCCTCCCACTTGATGCCGCCCATATCTCCGGTTCTGATGAACTGGCGGTGCATGGCGAAGGCGCGGCTGAGCGATTGTGGCGTGTGACCGTGCTTGACGATCTCGATGTATTCGAGCAGTTGCGGGCGGAAGCTCGGGTGAGCGCATTTTTCTATGATGATGCGGGCGCGCGAATGGGGGTCCTGGCCGCGCAGATCGGCTACGCCCTGCTCGGTGATGACCACCTGCACGGAATGCTCGCTGTGATCGACGTGCGTCACCAGCGGCACGATGGTCGAGATCTTGCCGCCCTTGGCGGTCGACGCGCAACTGAAAATCGACAAGTACGCGTTGCGCGTGAAATCGCCCGAGCCGCCGATCCCGTTCATCATCTGCTTTCCTAATACGTGCGTCGAATTGACGTTGCCGAACACGTCCACTTCAATCGCCGTGTTCATCGAGATGATACCCAGGCGCCGCACCACTTCCGGGTTATTGGAAATCTCCTGCGGACGCATCAGGATCTTCGCGCGGAACAGGTTCAATTGATCGACGATGCGCCGCATGGCCGGCGGGCTCAGCGTCAGCGAGCAGGTGGAGGCAAACTTGCACCGTCCGCTTTCGAGCAGATCGACCACCGAATCCTGCAACACCTCCGTGTACATTTCAAAGGCCGGGATTTCGGGCAAGCGGCCGAGCGCGCCCAGCACGCTGTTGGCGACATCGCCCACGCCCGATTGCAGCGGCAGAAAGCTCTTCGGAATGCGGCCCGCGCGCATTTCCGCCACCAGGAATTCGGCTACGTTCTGGCCGATTTTTTCCGTCGCCGGCGTCGGCGGGCTGAACGGAGCGCATTCATCGTCGAGGTCGGTTTCGACCACGCCGACGATTTTCGATGGATCCACCGTGATCAGCGGCGAGCCGATGCGGTCCGAGGCGTGGTAGATGGGGATCTCGTGGCGATGCGGCGGGTCGGCCGGTTCGTAGATATCGTGCATGCCGAGCAGCGATGGCGGATGCCGCCGGTTGAGCTCGATCAGCACTTTTGCGGCGCGCCCCACAAACGTCGGCGCCGCGCCCACCGAGCTGCTGAGCACGATGCCGCCGCCCGTAGTGATGTCGCAGGCTTCCACCACCGCCCAATCCACCGGCCCCAGGAAGCCGTAGCGCACGATCTGCGGCAGCATCGAAAGATGCATATCGACGAAGCGCGTTTCGCCCTTGTTGATCGACGAGCGCAGCGCGGCATTCGATTGATACGG
>CAZFOP010000227.1:0-6365 GCA_964520085.1 uncultured Solibacteraceae bacterium
AGGATCGTCGCGTTCATGTTGCACCTCATTTCATCGAAACTACTGCTGGCACGTAGCATAGGGAGGATAGTTGATGTTCGGCGGAAGATTTGTTGGCGGCTCCGTCTGCCCGGCAACATACGCCGAGTTGTACACCGTATTAATGTCACCGTTAATGCTGGACGTACTGCCCCAATCGCTGTTCGCCGTGGATGCCGGATTGTTGCTCGCCAGGGCCGCTTGCACCTCGGAGTAATGGCTTGGCGCCGCGCCGACCTCGTGGGCCTGAACGGCGTTATAGATTTGAGAGATGGTCGCCCAGCAGCTTCCGCCCTGCGGGCCTTGGTGCTGATAAAACGGGTCGCTCGAATTGGTGAGAGCCGGGTTGACCTCCCACACGAAAACGCTGGAATCGGTGAAGGACGTGACGTAGTAGACGCCGGAGTTTGGCCCGCTCTGGGGGGCAGCCGTAGCGATGGTGAAGGCGAAGGCGAACAGGCTTTGCCCCATGCTCCCGTCCTCGGTCTGTGACGGAGGCGAGGTGAGCGTGGGAAGCCCCTGCTCACCGTTCGGCACAAGCTGTGGGTTCACGGAGACATTGGCGAATGTCGACCGGCTGCTCACTGTGATGCTTTGCGTCAGGGGCACTCCCGCCGCAGTGACCGAGACTGTTCCGCCGGTCACCATCGAACCGGACCACGTCAAAACATTGGTAGGGCCGTCCACCCCAAGATTCTGGTTCCCAAAAAACCATTGGGAAACCTGACTCGCAGACGCGCCGGTGACAGTGCACGTAACAGAACCACCGAAATTGACGGTTGCAGGGTTGCACGTGAGGGCGGGCGCCGTTGCCGACACCGCCGTCTGCGACATGGTGCTCTGCGACTGACCAGGAGATTGCAAGAACCCCTGCCCGCCGAAACCGCCCGACGATAACGTGAAATCCCCGCTTCCCGCCGCGTTCGCCGTGAGTGAGCCCGTGATCTGTGAATCGGTGCAGGGGCTGTTTAAAGTGTAGCTGGCCGCGAACGGAAACGATAACGTCGGGCAGTTCGTGCCCAGGTTGTTTCCACTGATCGTGAACGGCGTGGCAGTGCCAACGGTGAAGATGGTTGGGCTCATCGACACATTCGACGGACCCGGATCATACACCGTCGCGGTTCCATATTGTGACGCAATATTGCAAGTATATTGCACATCGTGGACCACATCAGTCTGCGTGAAGGGTATCGGGGTTGCCGTAATATCTACCGATCCGGCAGAGTTGCCGTTAATCGTGGCCACCGCCGTGTTCAAAGGCTGGGGAATGGACGCAACGGAGGCATTACCCGATGTCCAGTTTGCCGGCCATCCGGCCGTCATATAATAGCTCCCGCCGCACACGCCTATCGTAGTCATGCACAGGTCCGCCTCAAAAGGACCCATGTTCCCGGTGCTACCAGCCGCAATCGTCAAGCTGCTGTTCTGCAAGGACGAGGTCCCGCAGGCACTCACTGCAACTTGACAGCCGAAATTTCGCGCCAGCCCGATATTCGGCTGCGACACCAGCAGCCGCCCGGCCCCCTGCCCAAAATTCGGCGTAAACCACTGCGCCACCCCTGCCGTCGCAGCCGCAGGCAACGTCCGCCCGGTCTCATCCTTCGTTTGCGTCGCGATCAGACTACCGATATCGACCGTCTTTGTTTCCAAGGCGGCAAGCTGGTATTTCTGCTGCCAGAGAGTCGTCCCGGACGAGATCGCCACATAGAACGGCTGCGGCGCGCTGGAGTAATTGAACATCACCAGCGTCGAATCCGCTCCCGACCCCGTCGTCCACGGGTGCGCGCCTCCATTGTACGGCTGCATCGAATCTCTGCCGAGCAACTGCACCGACGGAATCGCCGTCCCGCCGAACACCACCATGCTCGCGTAGAGCGCGCCCTTGGCTGCGTTCGATTGCACCGTAATCGAATTGCGCAATTGCGGGTCGCCGTTCATTGACCCCAGCGGCACCGTCGCACTCGATTGGCCCGGCACCGTCAGCGTGGCCAGAGTTTGCCCGTTCGGCCCGTTTGCGCCAGTGACAGCGAGTGTCACCGTCGCCTTTACCGGCGTCGTTCCGAAGTTCGTCAGTCCGAGGGCGGGGGCGAAGACATCGCTCCCCAGCGGCCCCCCCTGCCCCACAGGCACTCCCGCAAACACCGTATTCGCTGTATTCACCGAGCCCGCGTCCGTGAAGTTCAGGGAAGCGTAAACCGGGCCGGACGGTTGGCCCGAAATGGCGAAACCGTACACGCACAGCGCTCCCGCGCCTCCGGTACTGGTAACTTCGATTCCGGCCGCGCCTTTATTATCGAGCGTGGTCTGATTCCAGCCGGCATCGAGGGAGGCCAATGGCCCGCCGCTCGCGCTACCCGCGCCGCACGCCCCGCTGAGCGCGACCGCACCCGGCGCGAGTTGCAGTGTACTCTGAGCAGCCCCGCCGTGTTCATAGAAGCAATTCTCGGTCACCGTTTGGTAATTCTTGCTGGTGCTGCGCAGTGCCAGCACCGGGTACCCGAGCACGGCCGGAGCCGTCGCGCGAAACACCCCGGTATCGGACGGCTGCGCCATCGGGAACTCCTCTTCGAAGTATACCGGCAGACCGCGCGCCGTGCCGGTAATCGAAACCTGCCCCAAGACCGACATGTTCATCTCGGCCTGCGCGTCGGTTTCGATCTTCACCGAGCCCATATAGACGCCGGAACCGGCTGCCTGGAGCAGGTCCCCCACCTTCACCACCAATTGTGCGTGGCCGTTGAGAGGGTACGTCTGCTGGGTGACAGCAACTCCGGTCTGATCCAGCAGGACTACATCCACCGTGGTGGCCCGCGCCATCGCGCTGACAATTGTCACAGTGGTGGACATCTGTCCGTTTTGGATGAACAGAGGGGCGATCAGCGGCATCTCTCCCATGGCGGCCATAGCCGCGGCGGTGTGCTTGTTGCTGCCGCTCGTCTGCCCTGGCGCCGGCGGAGCCGAAACGCTCCAGGCCGCCAACGCCATCCACACGCCGAAAGTCCGGCACAACCGAATATGATCCATTGTTCTCCGAGCCTCCTAGTCCACCGCGGCTTTACGCACGTCCGCGGGCTGTCATGCTCCCCTCGTGGGTGAGGGAGCCCTCACCGTTACCTTGCGGCCATCGAAAGTTGTCACCTGGAAGCCTTCAAACGGTTCCGAACCCGTCGCGGCAATATCGCGCAGCAGCCCCAGTGCCGCGGCTTCGCCCAGGCGGATTCCTTCCACGCTGTCGGAGCGCCAGTGCACTCCCGCCGCGTTACGAGCCATGGCAATGTTGGAAGCCAGCTTGTTCAGCTCGCCCGCCACCGTGAGGGCTTCCTGGCAAGGCGTCAGATCTGCCCCGTCGGCGTCGCTGGTCACTGCACCCGGGATCTCAAATTCCTCATTGAAAAACGCCTTCAACATGGTGCTGCAAGCTCCGGCGATCACCGCATGCCCCGCGGGATAGGACGGGTGAACCGGACAACCATCGGGGTATGCCAGCGGCAGCAGGAGACCACCTGTCGAAGACTGAATCACGCCCACCGCAGCCGACTTGGCCAGATCCCCCGAAAGCGGATAGCGGGCCCGTCCGGCCGACGTCTCCTGTACGCGAAATGCGAACTCCTCCGGTCGTATGCGCCGATGCACCAGCCATTTCTGGAACCACGCCGCCTTGAGCGAAGCGTTCGCCGCTCGCGCTATGCAGTCGATGATCTGCGGCTCGCCGAAGGTCGCAAAGCCCACCTGTGTTCTCGACCGCTTGTAAGGATTCGTATCGCTCAACGCCGCCGGACCGAACTGCAAGAGAATCAGCGCCGCGCACAGAAACGCCTGAAACGTATAGTCGCGATGGACGAACCCAGTCAACCCACGCTGCGTGACCAAGTGGCGAGGAGTCCTCTCGTATTCGATCTCTTCCATCGTCATTAACCCGTTCTGCAGAGCTAACCAATCCTTGTACAGCACGCCGAAATTCCGGCCCGGCGCGGCCACCCGGTACCGTTGGTCCATTGGCAGGCTGCCATACGGAACCGGCTGCAGCAGGAACTGCGAGATATACGGGCCATCCAGCACGCCGGGCGCGGCGATCCGGAATAGCGTCTGCGCCGTCACCCTCCCGCCGATCTTCGGCCCCCGAAAGTCCTCCCGCACGGTCAGATCGCCGGTAGCCTCCGCAATCGTCTCGTTGCTCTTCCACTCCGAAAACGGGATGTCGCGCGTAATCGCCTGCCAGTAAAGTTCAACCATCTCGCCTGCCTGCTCGGCGCTGGAAAACGATGGCGGCACGGCCATTCCGAGCTGATGCGAGTCGGGTCCTTCCAGTTCGAAGGCATTCTGCGCCAAGGGATTGTCCAGCTTCATCGTCCCGCCGAGCAGTACCGATTCTAGGTCTCGAAACGAACCATTATCGAGCGCTTTCACCAAGCGACGGTACGATCCTGGCAGCGGCTCGCCCTGGGAATTGTGAGGAAGAGCTTTTGAAAAACTGGCAATCCCGTCCGGGAACAGCCGTTCGTCTCCGTTGCTGGGATGCGGCTGCTCGGGTTGCGATCTATAGAAAGCAGCTGCGGCCGAGCGGATGTCGCAGCACTGCTCATTGCGAGCGATTTTGGCCGAATGGCCCGTTATGCTCGTCGCTGAACTGATCGCGGCCGTCAGCGATTGAATGAACAAACGCCGGTTTGAAGCAAAATCCATCACTGCAGGTCTCTCAACTTCACTTCACCTCGACTTGCTAACCGATTTGTCAGGAAGGTCCGCAGGTTGGCCCCAGCGGTCGGATCGCTTGTTCGCGGCAACTTAATTCGTTTTCAGCTAATACTTATTTCAGACCTGTTTGACCTTTTTGCAATTCTATTTCCTCATCTTACGCATGTCAAGGAATTTCGTATGTTTTTCGTATGAATTTCCTAAGACAAGCACGACGGCACGGGACCGGCATGACTCTTCCGTAGCGGCTGCCCGCAGACGGGTTCGCCTCGACCTGCCCGCGGCGCTCAAGTCGAATCGGTCCTCCTGAAACCGGGCTGTAGACCAAAGCGGTACTACTTGCCGTCCTTGCCAGTCGGAAACCTTGGAGCCCATTGGACGTGGGATTTTGTCGAGCGCGGCCACTCCAGTGCCCGGGCTGCTAAGGCGCGGCTGGAGCGCACACGAGGCCGCCGATGTCGGCGCGCGCCCGCGAGATCCAAGAGTAAGTCGCGAACTACGAGCGCGCGGTCCTTACCACCCCAGTCGTGTCGGGCAGAGACGCAATGACGCAGTCGAGTCCACGCTTCGGTGGCACTACAGCCTCGAACCGCTCGCTTCTCCGGCCTTTCCTAACGCAATCTGCTCGAAGTGATCCCTCGGACTTTTCGTTCCGGTTATCGGCCAAAACCATACACAGCCGACTCTGGAATCACCATAAACTGCTGATTATAAAGGACTTATTTTGGAGGCGCGGGTCGGAATCGAACCGACGAATGAAGGTTTTGCAGCCCCTCTAGCCACTGTTGGTAAGTTACTGAAAACCAATGGATGCGACCTTCCGCAGCAGCCCCTTCGGGCCAGGATCGGGCCAGTTGCTCGGCTGCCGCAACCACACTCTCGTCCGAATCCGGCCGGCAACTCTTCCCAACACAATGGCGGTCTCCAGAGAATCGGGCCGCTCCTTGCAGAGGTTCATCCGGAGTTTGCCATCCCGAAACGGCGATGGCGAATGGCTGAGTCCATCGCTTGTGTCCGGTTGAAGCGGGAGAGCGCCCGACAGAACCTCGGGTTCTCCTCGCGTCCGTTCGTCTTGTGTGGATTGCCCGTAAAACGGCCGCCCGACGGCTGCTTGCTCCACGAGCGCCGGAACGGTAAATTCGTTCTCCAAGTGACAGGGCACCCGAGCTGTGGCCTGCCATGGGGGCAAGACCGGCTGGTTCCCATCTTTCTTGCCACACTGGCTATCCGTCAACGGACACCCCGGATCACGTTCGACAGCGCGGCCCAGATGCTCGACACGTTCGGCATGGCGCAAGGCGGCTCCCAGTATCGCCGGCTTGTGGGCGCTTTTCAGCGATTATTCGGTGCGACGATCTTTTTCGGAACTGACACTCAGCGTGAACACGCCGCCGTTGTGCACCGGGCTCGGTTCAACTTCATGACTGAAGCCCGGATCTGGTACTCAAGAGACCCCACGCTGAGGCCGCTACCGGCAGAATGCCAAAACCTGATTGTGCTCAGCGACGAGTTCTATGGTGAAGTCGTCAACCACCCAGTCCCAACCGATCTTGAGGCTGCCAAAGCGTTATCCTCATCTCCGGCCGCCCTCGACCTCTTCATGTGGCTGTCGTACCGCTGCTTCACGGCTCGCGGGAGGGAACGTGTACCCC
>CAZFOP010000228.1:0-6357 GCA_964520085.1 uncultured Solibacteraceae bacterium
GGCGTGGGTCTGATCCTGGACCGCGCCGGAAACGCTGCCGGTGGAAAAGGACCAGGCGGACGCCGCCGCCAGCAAACCCAGTACAACCAGGGGAATCGATTTCATCATGGTGCAGTCTTCCGGCCGGAGCCGTGTTACGAAACTCCACTTCGTAATACGCAGCGGCAGCCCGTTTGGATGTCGAACCGTGACAATCGGCACATCCCGCCGGGAAATCCCATTACACTCCAATTGCAACTGAGTGTCAACTAGAAAATCGGAGAATCGGTCAGAAAACTCCTGAATCGGGCCTCGATGCCGTCCCCTGACGCCCCCGCATGGCCGCTCGCGCAAGCGCCGCGGCCGCGTGCCCCCTTGCCAATCACTTGCAATCGCGTTACATTTCGGCATATGCAAGGAAACCCTAAAGTCATTGCCGAACTGAACCGCGCGCTTAAGGAAGAGTTGACGGCGATCAACCAGTACTTCCTGCACGCCGAGATGTGCGAAAACTGGAAATACGACAAACTCGGCGCATTCATCAAGAAACAGTCCATCGACGAAATGAAGCATGCCGAGATCCTCATCGAGCGCATCCTGTTCCTGGATGCCACGCCCACCATGTCCGAGGCCATGCAGTTGAACATCGGCCAGAACGTGAAGCAGCAGATCGCGGCCGATCTCAAGCTGGAGGTCGAAGCCGTGGCCCTGTACAACAACGCCGTCAGGATTGCGCGCGAGGAAGGCGACAATGCCTCGCGCGAGCTGTTCGAACGGCTGCTGCGGGACGAGGAATCGCACGTCGACTGGCTGGAAGCGCAGATGCACCAGATCGAAGAACTGGGATACGAGCGCTATCTGAGCCAGCAGATTCGCACTGAGAAGTAACCACCTCACGGGCGGACTCTTGATCCCCGCGGCGCTCCACCACCTGACGGCGGACGGCTGGCTGCTGTTCCTCACGCGGCTGGCCCGTCTGTTTGCCTATGGCGCGCTGGCCACCGTGCTGGTGTTGTACCTGACGGGCATCGGGGTGAGCGCGGCCGAGACCGGGACGCTGCTCACCCTCACACTGTTGGGCGACACCGCGGTCTCGCTTTGGATCACCACCCGCGCCGACCGCGCCGGCCGGCGTCGCATGCTGATTGCCGGCGCGTTTCTGATGGCCGCCGCCGGGGCGACCTTCGCCCTGACGCGCAACGTCTTCGCCCTGTTCGTCGCCGGAACGGTGGGCGTGATCAGCCCCAGCGGCAACGAGGTGGGGCCGTTCCTCTCCATCGAACAGGCGGCGCTCTCGCAGGTGGTCCCGACTGCGCAGCGGACCGAAGTGTTCGCCTGGTACACGCTCACCGGGGCCTTCGCCACGGCACTGGGATCGTTGTTCGCCGGCGGGCTGGTGGAGACATTGCAGAAGACCGGGGCCGGCGCCATCCCGAGCGAGCGGGCCGTCTTGTTTCTGTACGCCTTCCTGGGACTGGTTCTGGCGCTGCTGTTTTCGCGGCTGTCTCCTGGTACCGAAACCTCGGCCGCGCCGCGGACCCGCCTGGGACTCGGCCCCTCGCGCGGACCGGTGCTGAAGCTGTCGAGCCTGTTCGCACTCGACGCCTTCGGCGGCGGCTTCGTGGTGCAGAGCTTCGCCGCCTACTGGTTCCACCTGCGTTACGGCATCAACGCCGCGGCCTTGGGCGGCGTCTTTTTCGGAGCCAACCTGTTCGCCGGCATTTCCGCGCTGCTGGCGTCGCGCCTGGCCGCGCGCCTGGGCCTGGTGCGCACCATGGTCTTCACCCATCTGCCGTCCAACATCCTGCTGATTTTGGTGCCGCTGATGCCCAACCTGCCGCTGGCCATCGCCATGCTGCTGCTGCGCTTCAGCATTTCGCAGATGGACGTGCCGACGCGGCAATCGTACACCATGGCGATGGTGCGTCCCGAGGAGCGTTCGGCGGCGGCCGGCGTGACCGGCGTGGCGCGCACGCTGGGCGCGGCCATCGCGCCAACCTTCGCGGGCAGGCTGTTCGCGCAGCCGTCGCTGATCAGCCTGCCGTTCTACATCGCCGGGACGTGCAAGATTGTCTACGATCTGCTGCTCTATCGCGCCGCGTCCAAGCTGCCGCGGCCGGAGCAATGACTAGGGTCTAGTCACGCGGATTCCGTAAGTCTCGTGTTTTGAATGGCTTGGTTTCTTGCCGTGACTAGACCCTAGTCACGGGCGGCTGCGTGGAGACCATTCGACGATGTACCCTGGATTCAATAGGCGCCCGGATGAAGACCTTGCTGCAGGATTTCCAGTATGCCGCACGCCAGTTGCGGCAGAACCCGCGGTTTGCGCTGCTGGTGATTTTCACCCTGGCCTTGGGCATTGGTGCGAACACCGCCATCTTCAGTTGCCAGAACGGGTTTCTTCGGCCGTTGCCGGTGAAATCTCCGGAACGGATTGTGGTGCTGGCCGCTCAGACCAAAGACGATGAGACCGGCCTCCGCTATCGATTCTCCTACGGCGCGCTGGCGGATCTTCGCCGGCAGGGCGACCGCTTTAGCGACTTGCTGGCCTACGCCGCGCAGCTCGGTGGATTACAGACGGCAGGCCGGCCGGTCACGCCGTTTCTCTATAGCGCCGTCACCGGCAATTTCTTCTCCGGCCTGGGAGTGAACCCCGCCCTGGGACGCCTGTTCCTGCCGGGCGAAGGCGAAAGCCGCGGCATGGATTCCTCGGTGGTGCTGGGCTACTCCTATTGGCAAAAAGTTTTCGGCGGCGATCGCGGCGTCATCGGCCGGCAGGTTCGCCTGGATGGGCGCGCCGCCCGCATCATTGGCGTGGTGCCCAAGGAATTCCTGGGCGTCGCCGCCGGAACGGAAATGGATGGCTACCTGCCCGTGGCCGTCCTGAGCCGCTATGACGAAGCGGGCTCCGATTTCTTCGCCGATCGCGATCGCCGGTTCCTGACGGTGTTCGGCCGGCTAAAACCGGGAGTCAGCCTGCGCGAGGCGCAAGCCTCCGTCGATGGAATCGCCCGCCGGCTGGCGCGCCAGTACCCGGCTACCGACAAGGACCTCGGCATTCGCGTGATTCCGGAGCAATTGGCGCGCCCCTTCCCGGTGCGCTTCATGGCCGAATCGCTGCCTCTGGTCCAACGATTCCTGCTGGCGCTGGCGGCCATGGTGCTGCTGCTGGCGTGCATGAACGTCGCCAATCTCATGCTGGTGCGGGCGAACGGGCGGCGGCGGGAGATGGCCATTCGGGCGGCGCTCGGTTCCGGACGAAGCCGGCTTCTCCGTCAGGCGCTCACCGAGAGCTGTCTGCTGGTGATGCTCGGTGTTCTCGCCGGTCTGCCGTTCGGCATTTGGGGCAGCGGCGCTTTCGTCGCCTCCATCGGCGCCGGAACCAGCCTTCCGGTGAAAGTCGACACCGGTGTCGACTGGAGCGTGTTCAGCTATGGCCTGGGGACTGCCGTCTTCACCGTGCTGGCGATCGGACTCTGGCCGGCCATTCGCGCTTCGCGCACGGACGCCAATGCGGTGCTCCACGACGGAGGCTGGGGAGGCTCGGTGGGCCGCGACGGACAGCGGGTGCGGAGTTTCCTGGTGGTCGCGCAGGTCGCCGGTTCCCTGGTGCTCCTGATTGTCGCGGGTCTCCTGGTGCGCGGCCTCCAACACGCCCAGCACATGGACCTCGGCTTCGACCCGGACCGCCTCCTCAACGTCCGGCTGAACCCGCACGACCTCGGTTACAGCCAGCAGCGCGCCAAAGATTTCTATCGCGATCTGAAGCGCCGCATCGCCGCGCTGCCGGGCGTGCAGTCGGTCAGCCTGGCTTTTAGCGTGCCGATGGGATATATGTTCGACGGCCAGAATGTGTACGTTGAGGGCCGTCCGGTTGCGGCCAACGATCGCGCTCCCGCGCTGATGGCGAACTCGATCGACGGGGATTACTTCGCAACCATGCGCATTCCGCTGGTACGCGGTCGCGCGTTTACCGGGAGCGACGACGAGAAAGCTCCGCGCGTGGCGATCGTCAACGAAACCATGGCCGACCGTTTCTGGCCCGGGCAGGACGCCCTCGGGAAGCGCTTCGCCTTGCAGCCCGGCGGGCCGCTCTGGCAGGTAGTCGGAGTGGCCCGAAACAGCAAATACCTGGTGATCTTCGAGACTCCACTGCCCTATTTCTACCTTCCCCTGGCGCAGAATTTTTATGGCATCCGGGTGCTGCAAATTCGCACCCAGGGAGTTCCCGATTCGTTGCGCGCACGAGTCGAGCGGGAGATCCGGGCGCTCGATCCCGATCTTCCTTTGGCCGATTTCCAAACCATGAACCAATCGCTATCCGGCTTCATGGGCTTTCGCACGTTTCAGATGGGCGCCCAGCAGGCGGGATGCATGGGGTTGCTGGGGCTGGTTCTGGCGGTGATCGGCATATACGGCGTGGTCTCCTATGGCGCGGCGCAGCGCACCCGCGAGATCGGCATTCGCATGGCCTTGGGCGCCGGACCGGCGAACGTGCGGGCCATGATCCTGCGCCAGGGGGTCTGGCTGGTGGCCGCCGGTGTGATCGCCGGCCTGCTGAGCGCCCGGGCGTTTACCCAGGTAACCACCCGGGTCCTGCCCCTGGTGGACAAAGCCGATCCCTGGACCTTCACGCTGGTGACGCTGCTGCTGGCGGGAGCCGCGCTGTGGGCCTGTTACCTTCCGGCGCGGCGCGCCATGCGGGTCGATCCCATGGTGGCGCTCCGGCACGAGTAAGATGGGGCGGAGCAGTGACCGGATCCCGGTCACTAGCCGGCGCGACCGCATGATTTCTTGCTGTGGTGCGCCAATCGCTCACTTACGGTCGCGCCTCGGATCAGAACCGCGCGCGCCAGCAAGCGGTATTCAGAGAAGCCCCTTTCTTCGCGGTCTGAGTTCTAGAGAGTTGCGTCCGCTTCTCGGCATGCATTGAGGAATTGAGGAGGGCCAGGAAAGGGCCGTCACCTGATAATCTCGAACGGTTTGTCGCGGAGGCGCAGATCTTAGGGCGGAGCCTCCGTAGCGATTGCCTCGCCAAGGCTCGCCACGGCCGCGAGTTGCCAGAACCACCAATGGACAAGAGCGATCTCGACGCGGACCGCTTGGTGTTCGACTTCATGACGGCTGGAAAGGGCTAAAGGCCACCGGTTGATAAAGGACTTCAGCGTATATAGAAACGGCCCGGAAAGAGTGGTCTTAGCCTGCGGCCCCGAGGGCGTAAGCCAAACCCCAGTCAGTGCCCTTATTGCATATAATTCGGGATCGCCATCTGCTCGTTAACTATGACATCATATGCGCTCGCAAGGGCTTTGACAATGAAACCGCGAGATTCTGTCCCCTTAATAAGGCTCCGCCACAGAGAACCGTCTCCTTCGCAATCGGTCAATCTGAATTCGAGAGCGGCGGGGCCCACGCTAATAATTCCAAGGTTCTTCTCCCGAAGTTCAATCAGCGCCGTCTCGAGTACTGCTCCCACCCCTAGGGTCTTACACGCTTTCACGCGATCCGGTTTCGTTGTCTCAGCTTCAGAGAACCCTGCCGTCCGCAGTTTTTCCCTCACATCGGTCAGATGCAGGACTTCATAGTGACGACTTTTCAGTCCGGATTCAACTGCCGAAGCCAGCTTTTCAACGGCGTCAATTCGACCGCTCTTTGTTTCTCTCAGATCCTGGACACTGATAACAGCGATGGACCGAGGTGGCGCCGCGTCGAGCTTGGGGTTGTGATAGTCACTGGCCTTTTGCGGATCCGCACCGGCCTGCGTCAGAACGGCGACCGCCTCAGGGCATTTAAGCCTGAATTGTTTCTTGATTCCCAGTCTGGTCTGCGCTACAGGATAAAAGTCCCGGGAAGCATAGCTGAGCAGGTCATAGCCATGATCGTCTACCGCGTTTATGTCCAACCCGGCCGCAATCAGCGACTTCAATTCCGGAATATTGCAGGAACGAATAGCGGCCCTCGACCGAGCCACGTCGGTTGTGTCTTTTGCACTCGCCGGCGACGCGGCTAGGAGAAGAAGAGGTGCGATAAGCGGCAGGCAGCAAATGCGAGGTTTCATGATTCTTAACTGGTCCCCTTTCGAGCCGCGTATCCGGTGGAAACCTGGGCCTTGGGTTGCCCAAAACAGAGCCTTGCGGCTGTCGATTTCGGACTCACGGCTCCCAGTTATTCTATACCAACGCGCATGGGCCGCAGGTGATTCCAGGCGTTTATACGCTCAAGCTGACCGTAGACGGCAAGGTCTATACGGCCAACGTCACCGTCATGAACGATCCGCGCGTTGGCCAGAGTCCCGCGCTCATGGCCGCCCTGGGCAGCCAGAACAAGCTCACTCTGCTTTCCGTGCAAGGGATGGAGCATAGCTTCGAAGGCCATGAG
>CAZFOP010000229.1:0-6355 GCA_964520085.1 uncultured Solibacteraceae bacterium
CCGCCGAGCACTCGTAGATCTGCTGCCCGGCCGCCGCGCTCGTAACGAATGCCAACTCGCCCACGGCGCACGTCGTGGGCAGGTTGCCAACTGCGCCGACCACGATTGCCGGCGTGGTGTGCGCCGCTCCCGAAAAATCCTGCGTGCCCGCTATGAACGTATTGCTCGAATTCGTCGCCGCCGCGTTAGTAACCTGCGCCGCAACGTAATCCCCGTTTGCAGCCGTCACTGCTCCCGTCCTTCCAAATACGCTCTGCACCAGCCCCGACCCACCGCCCGAAGTCTGTCCCGACCCCGTGTCAAGGAACCGGAACTTGACGCCATCGTACCAGACCTCCCGCATGCTGCCGGCCACGATGTCCGTTGCCGATGGGTCGCTAACACCGTCCGCCTGCTTGACGCTCCTCGCCCCCAACGTGTCCACGTTGAGAGTAGTGCTCCCACCCGCTCCGTTCATATCCGGTATCCAGTGCAGCACCATGCCCAAGGTGTACGCCGTTGCCGTCGGCGTCATCGAGCAGTTATAGGCGGTCGCCGAGCCGTTTGCCGGAGTGCACAACAGGCTAGAACCCGTTTGCTCACTTGGTAGTGTTGCGACCACCGCCGTATCCAGGGCCGACTGAATATTGATTTCTGTGCCGGTATCCGTGATTACCGATATCAGGCCCGGGCCCGTTTGAAAGTTGGTGATCGGGCGAGAGCCAACTGTCACACCACTGCTGCTCACCGTCTCACTTCCGCCTTCCGGCGTCCACGTGTTAGAAGCCGAGCAGCCGTATAGGTTCGCCCCGGCGGCCGCATCGACGGCAAAGTAGATCTGGCCCACCGTGCAGGCCGCTGGCATGCTCGCGAGCGTCCCCTGTAACGTCGTCCCTCCTCCTGCCTGGCCCCCCTGCGCCGACCACGTGTTCACCGCCGTGCAGCCATATAGGTTGGTTCCGGTCGGCGCATTAGTCAGAAAATAGACCTGCCCAACCGTGCATGTACTGGGCAGGTTGGCCCCGGACTTAATCGGCACGTTTTTTGCTTGTGTGCTCAGGTCTATTTGTGTCTGGCCTGCGGCAACCCAAACCACCAGGGCCATCCATAACATTCTCGGCATTGTTTCTCCTACCCTGGCATGACCGCAACCACGATCCTGGCAGCCAATTTGCTGCGACCGGCTGAATTGTGCGGTGAACGGTGACTGTCCGAAACCAGGGGTTTGTCAGGGCGCGCGATGCACGCCCCTCTCACCCACATTATTCATCGGACCGGTGTCGGCGACCTGCCGCGCACCCACGCGTCCCGCTTGCAACCATTCTGTTTTCTGAGAATTACAAAAACTGCGTCAACTTGTGACTGAGCCGGCGCGCCTCGCTGCCCGGCGGCGGCGGATTATAATCGGAAGGTGCGAATTTCATGTGCCCTGGTTTTAGCGGCGCTGGCCATGTCCGGCTGTTATAGAAGTAACGCCAATAAGGACGCTGTGCGCCAGGCAGTAATCGATTATGTTGGCGGGCGCGGGCTGAATGTATCCGCGATGAACATCGACGTCACGACCGTGAACTTCAATGGCGATCACGGCGAGGCCAACGTCTCCTTCACAACCAAGAACGCACCCGGCGTGCCGGGCATGTCGATGATCTACCTGCTTGAGCAGCGGGGCGCCAAGTGGGTGGTGACAGGACGCAAGCAAGCCGGCGGTACACCCCACGGCGCCGGCGCAATGCCCGGCGGAGCGGTGAATCCTCACGGCGGGATGATGCCGGGAGGCATGGCGAATCCGCACGGAGCGGGAGGTGGTGGCGCTATGCCGGCCCCGCAGGACCTCCCTCCCATCGACAAGACGAAAAAATGAAACGCGTCGCAATTCTGGGCGGTGGGCCGGCGGGAGCGTTCGCCGCAGAGCGGTTGGCATCCGCCGGGCTCAGGGTAACTGTGTTCGATGAGAAGCTGGCTTGGGAAAAACCATGCGGCGGCGGACTCACTTACAAAGCCTACAGCCAGTATCCGTTTCTGATTGAGAACTCGACACCCAAGCGCCTGGTGCACGAGACTGTGCTGAGCGCGCCGCGCGGCGGCAAAGCCAGCCTGAAGCTTACCGATCCCATGGTGATTTACTCGCGCTTCGATCTGAACCGGCTGCTCCTCGATCGCGCCGGACGCGCTGGCGCGCAGCTTGAAAAGGCACGAGTGCTGAAGATGACGCGGCAGGGCGCGGGTTGGCAATTACATACTTCGAGCGGCGCCGCCAGCGCCGATTTCTGCATAGTGGCAATGGGCGCCCGCAACCCGTTGCGCGAGGTGGGCACCGAGTTGAAGCCGCGCGACACCATGACCGCACTGGGATATTACGTCGCTGGCGATCAGGAGCGGATTGACTTGCAGTTCCTGCCCGGCCTGGAAGGTTATATCTGGATCTTTCCGCGCTGCGGCCACCTTTCGGTCGGAATCTGCGGCAAGGGCGAGCCGGCTGCGGCGCTGCGCCAACGGCTGGAGCGGTTCATGGCGGAACGCGGTATTTCGAGCAAGGACGGGAAGTTCTACTCGCACCTGCTGCCTTCGCTCGACAGCGCCTCCTGGCAGGATAACCGCGTAGCCGGCGACGGATGGATGGCCGTGGGCGATTCGGCCGGCTTGGTGGACCCGCTTACCGGCGAAGGGCTCTACTATGCGATTCGCTCGGCCGACCTGGCGGCGCGCGCCCTGCTGGCCGAAGTGGGCGACCTGTCCGCTAAGCTAGCGCATTACCGCGCGCTATTGCGGCACGATTTCGCGGCCGACCTGGAATTCGGCTCGCGTCTGGCCAAGCGATTCTTCGTCGGCCGGATTCTGTGCGGCGCGGTGACACAGCGCATGGTCGAGTTGACGCGCCGCAGCCCGCGCTTCTCCGTCATCATGCAGGATCTGTTCGCCGGGCGGCAGCCGTATGCGGATCTCAAGCGGCGATTGCTGGGGAATTTGAACGGAAGCCTGTACGATCTCGCCATGAGTTTCGGCCTGGCGCGCGTGGTGCCAGGCCGCAGCCCGAGTTGCCTGTTGTGAGAAGCACCGTGGCCCGGGCAGTCGTGCCTGCCGTGTCGAGATTCGTCTCGACGTTTCTTCGGTTTCGATGCGCGACGCTCCGCGGTTGTCCGGCAACGTCGCCACGAATGGCGACTCTGCCGGCAGGAACGCCTGCGCCACTAACACACTGACATGAACCATACCAAATCCGAAGCACTCTTTCGCCGCGCTCAGGATCTCATTCCGGGCGGCGTCAACTCGCCGGTGCGGGCATTCCGCAGCGTGGGCGGGAACCCGCTGTTTTTGGCGCGCGGCGAAGGATCGCACGTCATCGACGTGGACGGCAATCGCTACATCGATTACGTCGGCTCCTGGGGGCCGCTCCTGCTGGGTCACCGCCATCCCGAGATTCTCGAAGCGATCGAGCGGGCGCTAGCCATCGGCACCAGCTTCGGCGCGCCGACCGAAGCCGAGGTTGAGCTGGCCGAGATCATCCGCGACGCCGTGCCATCCATCGAAATGGTGCGGCTGGTGAATTCCGGCACCGAGGCGACCATGTCCGCCATCCGCCTGGCGCGCGGCTTCACCGGCCGCGACCTCACCGTGAAGTTCGAAGGTTGCTACCACGGCCACGTCGACTCGCTGCTGGTGAAAGCCGGCTCCGGGGTGGCCACGCTCGGATTGCCGGACACCGCAGGCGTGCCCAAGAGCTTCTCGGATTCAACCATCGCGCTGCCGTACAATTCGGCCGAAACGGTGGAAGAGGCGTTTCGCGCGCACCACGAGCGCATCGCCGCCGTGATCGTCGAGCCGGTGGTGGGCAACATGGGCTGCGTTCCTCCGGCGCACGGTTTCTTGGAAGCGCTTCGCGATCTGACCAGTCGCTATGGCGCGCTGCTGATTTTCGACGAAGTGATGACCGGTTTCCGAGTGGCCTTCGGTGGTGCGCAGCAGCGCTATGGCATTCGGCCCGATCTGACCACGCTCGGAAAGGTGATCGGCGGTGGCTTGCCCGTGGGCGCTTATGGCGGACGACGGGACATTATGAACTACGTCGCGCCGGTCGGTCCTGTCTATCAGGCGGGTACTCTTTCCGGCAATCCGCTGGCGGTGGCCGCCGGTCTGGCGATGCTGCGCCACCTGAAAGCGCATCCGGAGATTTACGATCGACTCGAAGCGCTCGCCGCCGCGTTGTGCGCCGCCGTGCCGCCTGGCATAACGGTGAATCGGGTGGGCTCGATGTTCACCTTCTTCTTCACGGATAGCCCAGTGACCGATTACGAGTCCGCCAAGCGCAGCGACACGATCCGTTTCGGCCGCTTCTTCCGAGCCATGCTGCAACGCGGCGTGTACCTGGCGCCGTCGCAGTTCGAAGCCGCGTTTGTTTCGGCCGCGCACACCGAGGCAGATATCCGGCAGACGGTGGCCGCCGCGCGCGAAGCCTTCAGCGCCTGACCGTAGGCAGCAGCTTTCGCCCCGACCAGGTGACGATGGCGAAGAACGCGGCGAAGCTCACCAGGATCACGGTCAGTCGGCGCTGCGGAGAAAGCCGCTCCGGGATGGCGCCGGTGGCGGGCGGAAACTTCAGCCGAATCCGTAACCGGACCACAGACGCGCGGTCGTCGCCCATGCGATTGTCGATCACCACCACGTACTCGCCTGGCGGCCGCACCTCGCACTCGAGCTTGCCGGAACGGCCGGGTTCGGTCGCTTCCACCACGCCATGCGCCAGGCCTTCGCTCAGATGTTCCAAATCATCGCGGCGCATCACGGCCAGGCGAACCTGGTTCGAGCCATCGCGCACTTCATACTCGGCTTCTACCAGCGCCGGACGTTGCCCGATACCCAGATCCACGTAGCGCCAGTCATCGGCGGGAATGGTATACACCTGGTTGACGAGTTCCTCGGCCGAAGCTAAGGCGAGCGCGAGCATACAGACCAGGGCGAACATCGGCGGAACCTAGGCCCGGGCATCTCCTCCCTCGCACATCTTGGAGGGGCTACAATGAGGCCATGCACGTCAGTATGGCACAGCCGTGGGAGGGCATGTCTCCGCTTGCGCGCCGTTGAATTGCCGGTTTGGAAAACCCGGGCTGGCTGGCTCGCCGCAGTCCTGCTCGCCGCTCTATTCCTCGCCTCGGGTTTGTGGAAGATCCTCGACACCCAAGCCTGGGCGCAGCGCATCACCCAACTCATGCTGCCCTCATCGCTCGGCGTGCCGTTGGCGCTGGTAGTCGGAATTGCCGAGACGCTCGGCGCAGTGCTCGTTCTCGTGCCGCGGTTCCGGCGCTGGGGCGCCATTCTTATTGGCCTGCTGCTGCTCGCATTCATGGGCTATTTCTCCCTCCATTACGCTGCGCTACGCGGCGCCGATTGCAGTTGCTTCCCGTGGGTGAAGCGCGCCGTCGGGCCGCAGTTCTTCCTGGGCGACCTGGCGATGCTGGCGCTGGCGATGCTGGCGGGATGGTGGTCGCACCCGTCGGGAAGTTTGCGCACCATAGCGGTGATCGCCGGCGCAATCGCGGTTTTCGCGCTGGTCTCCTACGGCGTCAACGAGGTGCGGCAGAGCGGTACCAGAGCGCCCGCCAGCATCCTGGTCGATGGCCGCCCGTACGACATCGCACATGGGAAGTACCTTCTGTTCTTTTTCAATCCCGCCTGTTCGCATTGTTTCGAGTCCGCCCAGCGGATGGCCGAACTCGATTGGGGCCAGACGCGCGTCGTGGCAATTCCCGTCGAGATGCCGCAGTACGCCCCGCAGTTTCTCGCCGACACAGGCTTGAAAGCCGTGGTCACTTCGGATTTCGAGGTGCTGAGCCGCACATTTGGCTACACAGCCTACCCGTTCGGCGTCGCCATTGAAAACGGCCGCGAGAAAGCCGCCCTCGCGCGGTTTGATGGCACCGAACCCGCGGCCACGCTGCGGCGGTTGGGGTTCGTAGAAAGAAAGGTAGGTCCGACAATGACGCTTCGAAGGAGTAAAATGTAGTGCTCCGGCTCTTGGTTTTCTTGGTCTGCTCTTTCGTGGCCGCTGCGGATGACGCTCACCCGACCCTCGCGCTCGGCTCCCCGGCTCCCCACTTCTCGCTTCCCGGCATCGACGGCAAGGTCCATACCCTCTCCGAGTACGCAGCCAGCCGCGTACTGGTAGTGATCTTCACTTGCAATCACTGTCCCACCGCGCAGCTTTATGAAGGCCGGATCAAACAGCTCGTCGAGGGCTACCGCGGGAGAAGCGTCGCTTTCGTCGCGATTGAGCCGAATGACGCGGGCGCGATTCTGTTGTCCGAGCTCGCCTACACGGACGTCAGTGACGACTTGGAAGGGATGAAGATCCGCGCCGAATACCGGCACTTCAATTTCCCGT
>CAZFOP010000230.1:0-6307 GCA_964520085.1 uncultured Solibacteraceae bacterium
CGACGATTTTCGGCAAGACGTGGGACCTGCACGTCGAACGCGCGCTGGGGATTACTCTCGACGAAAATCTCAAGCTGATTGCCGAGACGGTCGAGTATCTCCACCGGCACGGCAAGGAAGTGATCTACGACGCCGAACACTTTTTCGACGGCTACCGCGCCAATGCGGACTATGCGTTTCGCACGCTCGAAGCGGCGCAGAAGGCTGGCGCGGACGTGCTCTGCCTGTGCGATACGAATGGTGGCACGCTCACCGGGCGGCTGGTCGAGATCGTCGCCGAGGTGCGCAAGCGCTTCGACGGCGTGATCGGCATCCACACCCACAACGATTCGGACGTGGCTGTGGCCAACAGCGTGGCCGCGGTCGAGGCCGGCGCCACGCACGTGCAAGGCTGTCTCAACGGCTATGGCGAGCGATGCGGCAACGCCAATCTCTCCTCCGTCATCGCCAATCTGGAGTTGAAGCTGGGCCACACTACGATCGGGCCGGAACGCCTGGCGAATCTAGCCGGCACGTGCAAATTCATCGCGGAGCTGGCCAACCTGCCGCTGCCGGGCGATCAGCCGTACGTCGGCAAGAGCGCGTTTGCGCACAAGGGCGGCGTACACGTCGCCGCCGTGCTGAAGGATGCGGCCACTTACGAACACGTCCAGCCGGCGACGGTCGGTAACCGCCAGCGCGTGTTGGTGAGCGACCTTTCCGGCCGCGGCAATATTCTCTACAAGCTGAAGCAGCACGGACTGGCCGACCGCCTGAGCGAGGATGCGCGCCGCGAATTGTTGGAACGTATCAAGCAATTGGAATACGAAGGCTACGAACTCGAAGCGGCCGAAGGTACCTTCGAGCTGCTGGTGCGCGAGGCCCTGAATCCAGGCGTGCATTTCTTCGATATCGACAGCTACGAAGTCTCGACGCGCGCCGGCGCCACCGGTGGATCGCACAGCACGGCCTCGGTCACGTTGCGCACCAAAGACGGCGCGCATTCGGCCACCACCACCGGGCACGGCCCCTTCCACGCGCTGCACCTGTGCCTCCGCAAGTGCCTCGGCAAGCTCTACCCCCAAGTCGCCGAAGTGCGGCTGACCGACTACAAGGTGCGCGTGCTCGATTCGAACAAAGGAACCGCCGCCAATGTGCGCGTGCTGATCGAATGGTCGGATCACCGCAGGAGCTGGACCACGGTCGGCGTGTCGGATAACGTAATTGAAGCGAGCTGGCGCGCACTGGTGGATGCGATCCGCCTCGAGCTGATGCGCCTCACCGAGCACGACCCCTCCATCGAACGCGCCGTCGAGGACTACTGCTGGGGCGTGTAAGTGGGGCAGGATTCATCATGTCAACGCCCGCTTGCGGGTGCGTTCCTTCGCCGGCTTCGGTGATAAGATCCAAGGGTGGCGGTAAGCCGCCCCAAGGAGAATCCACCGATGAAGTTTTCCCAAATGGCGCACCTCGTAGCGTGCGCCGTCGTCATACTGACAGTCTCACCGGGAGCGCGTGCCGGCGAGAAGACCCTGATGCACTGCTTTGCCTGGACCTCGGTCAAGGACGCTACGCCAGCCGACTGGCAAGCCTTCTATCAGGCCAGCGACGCGCTGCCCTCCAAGATCAAGGGCGTCACGAAAGTCTGGTATGGTAAGCTGCAATCGCCACTCACCCAAGTCGCGCCGAGTCACATGGAGATGGATACGGTTCACAAATTTGTCGCCGGCGAAACGGTGACTGTCCCCGTCCAGCGCGTGGCGCGCGATTACGGCATGTGCATGGAAATGGCCGGCCCCGACGTGTTGAAGGCTTACGCCGCGGATCCCTATCACACGACCTGGGTCGAAGCCTATTCCAAGGTCCGCGTGGAGCACACCACGACGTACGACATCCTAGGCCAATAGCCGGGCCGGCCGGGGAATAGGCCGTTCAAACGGCAACCGCTCCCTTCGGCCGCGGCTCGGATTAATGCCGCGGCCGAAGGGAGCGGTCGCCACGAACCACCGGTGTATCGATCTCAGCAGTCCTTGCCGAAATCTTTCTCGAAGGCTTCCATGAGCGCTTTGCCCCAATCGCCTTTTGTCTTCATGCGGCCGGCGAAGAAGCGAAGCACGGGCGGCTCTTCGTAGAACTCGAGTCCGCCAATCAGTTTGCGATGGTCGTAGAGCCAACGCAAACGGTCCGCGACGTACTGGAAGTGCGACATGGTGTAGACGCGCCGGGGCACGGCGAGCCGGAGCAGTTCGAGGTCCGCCGGAACGTCGCGTCCTTCTTCGTCGCGATCCATCGACACCGAGCCGCGCTCCATCCCGCGGGCTCCGGAAGCGATAAAGAACGCTGCAGCCAAGGCGCCAGCCGGGTATTCCGACTGCGGCACGTGATCGATGAAGCGCATCGCATCGACGTGGCAGGCCAGGCCGCCGGCGGGCGTGACCACCGGAACCCCCTTCTGTAGCAACAGGCCGACGAGGTACTTGACTGCGTCCGCCGAGGAGCCGGCCACATCGAGTTCCGTCATCTCGCGGATGCCAACCGCCATCGCTTCGATCTCCTTCGAGGACATGCCGCCATAGGTGAAGAAGCCCTCGTAGACCGGAAGCCAGGGCCGGATGGCATCATGCAGGTCCTTGCGATTGGTGGCGATCAGGCCGCCGCGCACGCTGCAACTCTTGCGTCCGGAGAGGTAGAGGAGGTCCGCGATGCTCATCATTTCCCGGATGATGTCGCGGATGGATGTGTTCTCATAGCCGGCTTCACGCTGGCGAATGAAGTAGGCGTTTTCGGAAATCAGGCTGCCATCGACCACCAGGAAGATCCCCAGCGGCTCAATCAGCGCTTTCACGTGGCGCAGGTTCTCCATGGAAAACGGCTGGCCGCCGATGAGATTGGTGGTGGCCTCCATGCGCACGAAGGAGACATTGCTCGGGCCCGCCTGAGTGATGGCCTCGCGCAGCCGGCCGATATCCATGTTCCCCTTGAACGGGTGCGCGCTCTCGGTGTTCAGTGCCTCGGGTCCATAGAGTTCCAGCACCTTGCCGCCCGCCAGGTTGAAATGCGCCTTGGTGGTGGTGAAGTGGTAATTCATCGGCACGACTTGGCCGGGCTTGACGAAGGTCTTGGCCAGCAGGTGCTCGGCGGCGCGGCCCTGATGGCAAGGCAGCAGGTACTCGTAACCGAAGATCTCTTTCACCGAATCGAACAGCCGGTAGAAGCTCTCCGAGCCCGCGTAGGCGTCGTCGGATTGCATCATCGCGGCCTGCTGATTGTCGCTCATGGCATTGGTGCCGCTGTCGGTCAGCATGTCGAGAAAAAGATCGCGCGAGCGGAGCAGGAACGTGTTGTACCCTGCCTCCTCGATCGCTTTCAACCGTTCGCGGGCGGGCGCCAGCCGCGTTTTCTGCACAATGCGCACTTTGTGCATTTCGATTGGAATTTCGGTTCCGTCGGATAAACGTATACTCATAGCCGTCCTGAAATGTGAATTACCTGGATTTGAGACCTGAAGGTTTATTACTACCACGTTGCACGGGCGAATATTGGTCAGGGTGCGTCCGTGGTGGAGCGTCCTTTAGGTTGCCCGTGTAGCCAGGGCAACCTAAAGGATGCCCACCAGGTTATTCGAGATGGGCGGGCTTCCAGCTCTTATCGGGATTGAAGCTGGTCATCTGGCGCCCCAGCGTCATCGTGTTCGGTCCCAGGTCCTTGCTGTAAACCACGCCGCGCTGGTTGACGATGAATGTCTGGATGCCGGAGACGCCGTATTCGGCCGGGAAGGCCACCAGCGCGAAGCCGCCGATCATCTGGCCTTTTACGACATAGTCCGCGGCGCCACCCTCGGCGTCCGGTCCCTGCGCCTTCAGGACGTGGAAGTAGTAACCGTGATACGGAACCGGCTTCTTGCCCTCGGTGAACATGGCAGCGGCCGCGGTGGCGAAGGACTTGGGAACCAGGCTGTCGTGATCGCCCTCCGTGTACAAACCGTCCCCCTTGCCCGGTGAGCCGACAATCCTCTGCGCGTATTGCATGGTGCCGCCGCCTTCGTGGTGAAGTGTCGCGTATTCCATCTGCGCTTCCACGTAGCCTCGGCAAACCTCGGTGGCATCCAGCTCATGGTGGCCAATGCGCCGCGCCAGCACTTCCACGCGGCCGGCCGCGGAATCGAAGTGCCACATGCCGTCCCTGCGGACCAGCGGCACTGGAAACGGCCACTCCTGGTTGCCGGCGAGGATCGTGTTGCGGTTGGCCTCATCCTGGCGAATTTGCAGCTTCTCCACCGCCAGGCGGGCGAAATGGGCGCGCCCGGCCGTGTCCTCGTTGGCATCGCCGGAGGAGACGATGTCCTTGCCTTCCGGCCCGAGGATCTTGAGGAGCGCTGCCGTGTCATTATCTTCCGCCGCGGTGGCTAGCGCGTGCGCCGCCTCCTGCGGTGTGGCGAAGGTGCGCTGGACGGCTGGGGGAGCGGCGTTAATCGAAATGCAGGCTCCGGCGAAAACGATGGCGGCAAAGGTGAGCGATCGCATGACGGTATCGAGCCTCCTAACGTTGCTTGTCCGAACTCCTCGGGGCGGGTTTCGGGGCCGGACGCTCCGGGGCGGCGCGCGGCGCAGGCTGGCTGCGCGCGGGTCCGAGGCTGGAATAGCCGTGGTCGCTGTGCTGTTGCGCGGCGGCGCCGTTTTCATAGCCGCTGAACGCGCTGCGGTTGGCGGCCGGAGCGTTCTGCGGCACGGCGCGGTCGCCCATCCTCTCGGTTGGTTCGCCCGTGTTTCGATACTGGGCCGGCGTGCGGGTGCCCAGGTTGCTCCGCACGCTGGCCCGGTACTGGGTGCGCAGCGCCGCATTGGCGTAAGGAACGCCCATCCGGTGCAAGGGGTCATGCGTCCAAGCCGCTGTGCCGTTTGCGCTCATGCTCCTGGCTTCGTTGAAGTTGTAGCGATGAATGAACGAGTTGTTGACGATCACGCCGTGGTTTGCCCAGACGGGGCGCCATCCCCAGCCGCCCCAGCCGGTCCAGCCATAGCCGAAGTAGGAGACCATCGAAATCGGCGGGTAGAACCCAAACCACACGCCGCCCACCATCACGGAATCCGGCGGCCAATACCAGCCCGGGTAGGGATAGTAGAGTGCCGGCCCCCAGATCCACACCGGGTTGTATTCCGGCACGTAGATTACGCTCGGGTCCGCCGGATTGATATCGATCGCGCCCTGGTCGTCGGAGACCTGCTCCTGCGGCGTGGAGGCCAGCCTGCCCGCCTGCTGCGCCTTCTGCCGCAGCGCCTGTACCGCTTCCATCACGTCCTGCTGTTGTGCCAGGAAAGCATTGCCCAGGTTGGTGGTCCAGTTCACGTCGGCGTTGAGCTGCTTCAATACGTCGGGAAACAGGACCAGCGCTTGCACGCTGGCGTCCCAGTTCTCCTGTTGGACCGCGGCGGTGAGCACGGCGCCCGTGAGGTTGGGATTCTTTTGCAGCCACTGCCAGGCTTCCACCACTTCGAGCGGATAGGTGGAGGCGGCCAGTATCTGGCCCAACAGCGGATCCGGGTACAGCGCGATGGGCGCCACCAGATTCTCCAGTTGATCCGCCGTCAGCGTCTGGTCCGGCGGCGGCGCCACCGGTTCCTGCGCAGCCAGCGTCTGGATGCTCGTCAGCAGGCCAAACAAGAGCAGAACTAAGACGATCCGTTTCAGCGACATAGGCACCTCTCGGCCGCGCAGCATCCGACACCCGCGTGGATGCTCGCGAAGCCTTCCGATCTGATAGATTAGCGCAAGCACGGCAAGGTTACCGGTACGGCCCACTACTCTTGATGAAAAATGCGTAATCCGCGCGCGCCGGGCTTACTCCTCCGCCGTATCTGGCTCCGGCAGGCTGTCCTGCTCGCGCGCCACCCAGACGTAGAGCACCGGCAGCAGGAAGATGCCGAGGATCAGCGCGGCCACCAGGCCGCCTACGATCACGATGGCAAAGGGGCGCTGCGAGTCGGAACCGATGGCGCGCGACAGCGCGGCCGGCAACAGCCCGAAGCTGGCCACCAGCATGGTCATCATGATGGGACGCAACCTTTGCACGGATCCTTCGACGGCGGCATTGAGGATGGTGTGGCCGCGCGCGCGAAGCTGGTTGATGTATTCGAGCATGATCACGCCCGTCTGCACGGCGACGCCGAACAGGGCCAGAAAGCCGATGCCGGAAGAGACGCTCATGTGTGTGTGGGTGATGAGCAGCGCCAGCAAGCCGCCGATGGGCGCCATGGCGACGTTGGCCAGAATCAGCAGCACCCACTTGGCGGATTTGAACATGGTGTACAGGATCATGCAGATCACCAGG
>CAZFOP010000231.1:0-6271 GCA_964520085.1 uncultured Solibacteraceae bacterium
CCATCGGCGCGCTGCGCTATTTCCTGCTCAAGTTCACGCGCAATTCGGTGATCGCTTTCGACTTGCAGGAGGCGCTCAGCTTCGAGGGCGAGACCGGCCCTTACGTGCAATACGCCGCCGTGCGAGCGCGCAACATTTTGCGTAAGCTCGAAGAGCGCGGCGAGTCGTTGCCGGACTTCAACGCCGAGCTTACCCGCGAGGCGCTGGGGCGGCAATTGCAGACCGAGGATTTCTGGCAGGTGCTGCTGGCCGCTTCCAAGGTGGATTCAGCCCTGGAAGGCGCGCTGAGCGCCGGCGAACCGGCGCACGTCGCCCGCTATGCCTTCCAACTCGCGCAGGCTTTCAACAACTTCTATCACCAGTATCCGATCCTCCAGGAGGAGCAGCGCGAGAAGAAGGTATTCCTGTTGTGGATGACCGATTTCTTCCGCCGGCAACTGGAACGGACCGCAGGCATACTGGGAATCCAGATTCCGAAGTATATGTAGGGCTTGCCGCCGCCCGCCTAGCGCGCCCTTGCTCACCCACGCCTCGTGTATCTGCCCTACAATAGGGCCTATGCGGATCACTCTGTTCGTGCTCTCCACCTTCCTGCTGCGTGCGCAAGCGCAGGCTCCTCCCCAAGATGTTGCGCCACCGCGAGTGCACATGCTCGATCCACTGGCAAGAATGGTGAACGACTACGGCAACACAGCGCGCTACGCGGCCGAGAATGCCAAGGTTCTTCCGCCGGCGGTGGGCGAGGATCGCGTGGTGTTCATGGGCGATTCCATCACCGATGGCTGGGGCCGTGGCCTCGGCGTCTTTTTTCCCGGCAAGCCATACATCAATCGCGGCATCGGCGGCCAGGTCACGCCGCAAATGCTGCTGCGGTTCCACCAGGACGTGATCGCGCTCAAGCCCAAAGCTGTGGTCATATTGGCCGGCACCAACGACATTGGCGGAAACGTTGGGCCTATGACGCTGGAGGCCACCGAAGACTATTTTCTGTCGATGATCGATATGGCGCGCGCCAATAACATCAGGGTCGTGCTGTCCTCGGTGATGCCGGTCTGCGATTACATCAGGCCGCAGACAGCGCAGCGGTCTCCCGAGAAGATTCTAGCGCTGAACCGCTGGCTCAAGGATTACGCCGAGAAGAACAATTGCGTGTATCTCGACTATTTCAGCGCCATGGCGGATGAAAAAGGCATGTTCCGCAAGGATCTGACTTACGACGGCCTGCACCCCAACGCGGCGGGTTATGAGGTGATGGGGCCGCTGGCGGAGAAGGCCATCGCCCAGGCGCTGGCGAAGTGAGAACCTAATCGAAGCCGCGACCACAGGGAGCGATTGTTCGGTGGTCACGAAACCAGGCCTAAGGCCGGAAACGGAAGGACACTATGAGCGACAATCCGAGACGCGATTTCATGCGTGGCGCGCTGGCGGCGGCCGGCATTGGCGCCGCAACATTACCCGCCTCGCAGGCACAAACCGGGAGCGAGGCCGCCGCCCTGTTGCCCGCCTATGCGCGGGCGCTGCATTACCGGTCTCTCAAGCAATCGAGCTACGACCGCACCGGTGGCAATCACGATTTCTGGGACATTCCCGCCGGCAGCACGAAGGAAGTGTTCGCAGCCGAGGGCGCCGGCGTGATCAGCCACATCTGGTTCACCATCGCCGCCAGGAGCGACAATCATCTGAAAGAACTGGTGTTGCGCGCCTATTGGGACGGCAACGCCAAGCCCAGCGTCGAAACGCCCATCGGCGATTTCTTCGGGCTGAACCTTGCGGATTACCGGATCTACGAATCCAGGTATCTCGCCTGCTCGCCCGGCAAATCGCTCAACTGCTATTTCGCCATGCCGTACCGCAGCGGCGCGCGGTTCACCGTGACCAACGAGGGCAAGCGGGCGGTGGGCGCGTTCTATTCGAACATCGATTACATGGCCGTGCCCTCGCTCGCCGCGGATGCGCTCTACTTTCACGCGCAGTACCGGCAGGCGGCGCCGTGCAAAGCGGTGACCGGCGAGGCCGCGAAGCTTAACCTGCTCGGTGGCTCCAACTATGTCTTCGTCGAAACGCGTGGGAGCGGCCACCTGATGGGCGTGACGCTGGGCGTGCTCGAAAACGCCGACGGCTGGTGGGGCGAAGGCGACGACATGATTTTCGTCGACGACGAAGCCAAGCCGCTGATCAACGGCACCGGGTCGGAGGACTACTTCCTGGGAAGCTGGGATTTCGGCGGGCGCGACGACGCGCAGCCTTTCGGACACCAACTGTACGGCGCGCCGCTGATCGCCAATGCCGAGCGCACGGGCGGCCGTTACTGCTGCTACCGCTGGCACGGCGACAACCCGGTCACCTTCGAGCGCTACCTGAAACACACGATCGAGCACGGCCATGCCAACGACCGCGACGACAATTTCTACTCCGTGGCCTACTGGTATCAATCCGCGCCCTACACTGAATTCCCCACGCTGCCGCCGCTGGAATCGCGCATCCCGCAACTGCGCGGGACTTAAAGACGGGAGAGCGCCAAATCGGCTCTCCAGCCTGCGGAGCCGAGTCATTCCGGCATTTCCCGGCCACCATTCCAGTGAAATGCGCCGTAGGACGGACCACCGCTTCTCCCCGCCCTGCGCACATGTGCGACAACAAAAGTATGCGACTCTCGAACCGTTGCTACGCGGTTACCGGTCTTGGATACTCGGCGCCCTGGTGCGTGAACGCGGGCTTTGTTGCCGGCGACAATCTGACGCTGGTGATAGACACCGGCGGGAACATGTTGGCCGCACAAACCGTCCACGGTTACGCTTCCGCCGCGCGCCCTGGCAACCAACTGCGCGTCATCAATACCGAGAAGCATTTCGATCACATTGGCGGCAACGGCTTCTTTCGCGACCATGGGATTGACGTATGGGGCCACGTTGAGGCCGTGCGAACGTCAGATGAGTTTCAAGCCGAAATCGCCGAGTTCAACGATGCCATTCCCAACCAGGCTCGCCGGGAACGAGTCGAAGCGCGCGCGTTCTTCCACGCGACGCACCTGGCAAACCCAAACCGCCATATTCATAGCGACACCCAATTCGATCTGGGCGGTTGCACGGCCGAGATCCTGCTCACACCCGGCCATACGGCAACCAATCTTTCAGTTTGGGTATCCGGCGACAGAGTCCTCTTCACCGGCGATTGTCTGATTAACGAGTATCTTCCCAACCTCGATGCAGGGACACCGGCGGATTGGCGAATATGGCTCGAATCGCTGAAACGGATTGAGACGCTCGATTCCGCTATCGTCGTCCCCGGCCATGGCCCAGTTGCGCGAGGCGATGAGGTCCCGGTAATCGTGGACCGGGTCCGCCGCGTGCTTGAAGAATCCATCGCCCTGGGTTGCTCGCCAACGTCCGCGGGGCGGATTGCCCCACTTTGTTAGAATCGGGTATCGGAACCACGGCGATAGTGTCGGTGTTGGCGGTGGTCGCTCTGCTCTTGCTATGGGCCGCTGTGGCGCGGCGCAGGTAGCGGACGGCGCTGGCCGCCGTCCGCTGAGCGCGCCGCTTCAGCCCAACCGCGCGAGCTGGCGATACACCAGGGACACCGGCAGGCCCATTACATTGAAATAGCAGCCTTCGATTCTCTCGACGAACTTCGAGGCCAGCCCTTGAATCGCGTACGCTCCGGCTTTGCCCTCGGGCTCGCCGCTCGCCACATACTCGTCGATCTCTTCGGCACTCATCGCGCGAAACCACACCGCCGTGGTCGCGCAATCCGTAATCGTCGAATCGCCCCTGCGCAGGCAGATACCGGTGAGCACCTCATGCCGCCGGCCGGAGAGCAGCGCGATCATGCGGCGGGCGTTGGCTGCATCGGCGGGCTTGCCGAGCAGTGTGCCGTCGATGGTGACCGTCGTGTCGGCGGCCAACACCGTTTCCCGCGGCCCGGCCAGCGCCGCCAGCGCCTTGGCCCGCGCCAGCCGCTCGACGTACGCGCGCGCGCCTTCGCCCGCGAGCGGCGTTTCGTCCACGTCCACCGGCCGCACGATGAACGGAATGCCGGCCTGGCGAAGGATCTCGCTGCGGCGCGGCGACTGCGAGGCAAGCACCAGCATAGGTTAATTCCGGGGCGATCCTGATGACATCGAACGCCGGGACCTCTACTATAACTTGACAGGGAACGTGCGTATGAACAGACGCAGTATGCTAACAGGGATGGTCGCGGCTGGTTTCGACCTGGAGGCGCAAGTGAATTCTCCCGGCTCAGGTTCGCTCTATATCCCCAAGTCCAATCTCGTCGAGGACCGCAAGCTGCTGCACGGTTTCATGGATGAGTTCTCTTTCGTCGATCTCGTCACCGCGGAACCGGCCATTCGCATCAGTCACATCCCAATTGCTCTCGATCGCGACACCGGAAAGAATGGCGCGCTCTACGGTCACATCTCGCGGCAAAATCAGCAGACCGAGGCCATTCTGACTGGACGGAACGCGGTGGCCGTTTTTCACGGGCCGCACGCCTACATCTCGCCAACCTGGTACTCCAAAGAGGAGGTCGTTCCCACGTGGAACTACGCTTCCGTCCACGCATCGGGAAAACTGAGAGCGGTGACCGATGAGAATGCGGTGCGCGATTTGCTTTCGAAGCTGGTCCGCAAGTTCGAAGAGCCGAACTCGCCGTACGATTTCGCAAAGCTCCCGCGCAGCTACACTTCCGGCCTCATCGCGGGAATTCTCGCGTTTGAGTTGGAGATCGAATTACTCGAAGGGAAATTCAAGCTCGGGCAGGAACGAAGCGCAGCCGACAAGGACGGCATCCTGCAACATCTTCGCGCCGCGCACCCGGAGCTTTCGCTCTACGAGCTCACCGCCGGTTTCTACGCGCGGCCAAGAAGCCAGTAGGCATCGGTCGCGACTCATCTACAATAACCTTAGGCCGCGCATGCCGCACACACAATCGCAGATTTCCCGCCCGGGATTGCTTCGTCAACTCGGCTTCTTCAGCGCCACCGCCCTGGTGATCTCCAACATGGTGGGCACCGGCATCTTCGCCACCACCGGTTTCATGGCGGGCGACCTGGGCAGCGCCGCGCTGATCATCGCCTGCTGGACGGCCGGAGCTTTCTTCGCCTTCGCCGGCGCGCTCAGCTACTCGGAGTTGGGCGTCAACTTCCCCAGTTCCGGCGGTGAGTACGTTTACCTGACCCACGCGTTTGGCCCGGAATGGGGATTCATGACCGGTTGGGTTTCCTTCTTCGCCGGCTTTTCGGCGCCGATCGCGGTGACGGCGCTGGCGTTCACAGAGTATCTCAGCCACTTTTTCCCGGCGATTGCGCAAGCCCACACGCCGATCGTGCTCGGATCGGGAATGTTTTCGCTGCACCTCGGACCGGCCCAAGCTGTTGCGTGCGGCCTGATCGCCCTTCTCACCATTCTCAATTGCCTGGGCGTGGGGCTCGCCGCCAAGGTGCAGAATTCGCTCACCACCACCAACCTCTGCGTGCTGGCCGCCTTCGTGGTGCTGGGACTGACGCTGGGAACGGGGAGCTGGAGCCACTTTTCGCAGCCCGCCGTGCGCACGTCCACCGCTTCGCTGCCGGCGCAGTTCGCCATCAGCCTGCTCTGGGTGATGTTCGGATACAGCGGCTGGAATGCGGCGACTTACGTGGCTGAAGAAGTGCACCGGCCGGAGCGCACGCTGCCGGCGGCGCTGGCAGTGGGCACTGCCCTGGTAGCCGTTCTGTACCTCGGGCTGAATGTGGTCTACATTTATTCCACGCCGCTCGAGCAGATGAAAGGCGTCATCAAGGTGGGCGCGCTGGCGGCCTCGAACCTGTTCGGGCCGGGCATCGCGGGCCTCTTTTCCGCGCTGATGGCGCTCTCCATCGTCGCCACCGTGAACGCCGAGCTGACCATCGGGCCGCGCGTCTATTACGCCATGGCCAAGAACCGCGCGTTCTTTCCGGCCGCCGGCATCGTGCACCCGCGCTTTCACACGCCGGTATTCGCCATTCTCAGTCAGGGTCTGTGCGCCATGTTGATGACGTTGACTTCATTTCGCGATCTGCTGACTTACATCGGCATGAGCCTCACGATCTTCACCGTGCTTTCGGTCGCGGCGCTGATGGTCTTCCGGCATCGGCGCCCGGGCTGGCAGCGGCTGCGCGCGATTGACTTCGCCTACCCGCTGCTGCCGGTTTCGTATATTCTGGTAGGCGCTGGCATGGTGATTTTCGGCATTAAGAAAGCGACCGTCGCCTCGCTCACCGCGTTCGCCACCGTGGGCGTGGGCGCGCTGG
>CAZFOP010000232.1:0-6258 GCA_964520085.1 uncultured Solibacteraceae bacterium
CGAAAGGGCCGCTGATGCAGCAGTCCGCCGCCGGAGCCGAGCAGACCGGCGATGCTGTGGATCTTGGTGGTCTCGATGGCCTCCTCGAACGTCAACGGTGGCAGCACGCCGGCCAGCCGCTTCGCCAGCATGGTCTTGCCCGAACCGGGCGGTCCGATCATGAGGACATTGTGAGCGCCGGCGGCGGCCACTTCCAGCGCACGCTTCGCCATGGTCTGGCCGCGCACGTCGCCGAAGTCTGGCGCGGTCGGCGAGTCTTCCGTGTGGCCGTTCGAAACCGGAACCGCGGGCGCGAACTCCAACGGGCGCAGCAGCAGGGCCACGACCTCAGCCAGATGGCGCATGCCGTAGACACTTACGCCCTCCACCACGGCCGCCTCGGCCGCATTCTCCGCCGGCAGGATCAGGTTGCGAACTCCCGCGTCGCGCGCGCATACGGCGATGGACAAAGCGCCGCGAATTGGCCGGATGGCACCGTCGAGCGAAAGCTCCCCGGCCAGGATGTGTTAGTCAAGTCCCTTCACCACCCCCATCGCGCCCAGTATGCCCAGCGCCACCGGCAGATCGAAGCCGCCGCCCTCCTTGCGCACGCTGCTGGCGCCAGGTTGATGGTGAGCGTCTTGTTGGGATATCCAAAGCCGGAGTTGATCAACGCCGACTTGATGCGCTCACGGCTCTCGCGCACGGCGACATCGGGCATCCCCACCATGCGCGAATCGCGCCGCGAGCCCTGCGAATACATGTCGACTTCGACATCGATGCGGTGCGCGTCAATTCCGTAGACTGCCGCACTTTGAGTTTTGAAGAGCGCCATGGCCGAAAAGCCGGTTAAAAAGGGAGTGCGCTCTCCGGCCGTGGTTTCTCAGTTTCCTGACGGTCACTTGAGATCGAACTTGATTCCCGATTGCGCCTCGAACTTTCGATACTCGCGGAAAACGCTCTCGTTGCGGACAACGGTCTTGAGTTGCCGGATCTGCATCACGGAGCGCAGTGGCAAGAGATAGTCTTCCGTGCCGATGCGCACCATGCCGTACTCGAGCGAGAACGAAGGCGCCTGCAGAGCGAAGTCGGGCGGTAACTCGCTACCCAGAATCGTGATCCGCCGCACCATGCCGGTCTCTTCATCGATAAAGACGCGCCCAGAGTAGGCGGCCGCCGCGGGCCGTGTGTTGTACGTCAGCGTGATGTTCGATCTCGACCTGGGCACGGCGAACTCGAATACCTGGCACAGGGCGCCCATCGCCATCGCGCGGCCGGCCCACTTGTACGTGGCATCGACGTCCTTATCGAACACCCCCGCCAGCAGGGAGCCGAACTCCCCTCTCGATCGCACGCCATTCAGATCCCCTAGCGTCGCATCGGCCTTGTTCCCGTTGACCTCAAACACGCGGTAAGTCTCGCGGCCGTCTTCGAACGTCAACTCACCCCGAAACGAGCCGGACTCCTTCAACGGATCCGGCTTGGCGGCGAGTCCCGTGAAGCGGTGGGTCTCCCGCGTGCAGCGGAAGTTGGGAAGGTGCGAGGAGTACTCCTTCGCATTCCCCGCAGCTTCGTCCCACAGCCGCTTCTGCTCTTCCTTCGCGAGCGCCAAACCGCTCGAATCGATGGTGGCCGGCTCAATCTCCGGCATCACAACCGCTCCGTCCACCGTGCCTTTCTGCTTCCCTGCATTTGCCGGCGAAACGGTAATGGCACGGCGAACTCCCGTCATCACGCGAAACGGGACTTTGCGTGTGATCGCGGTAGTGCCCTGGTGGATATTGACGATGGCGTCATAGCTACCGGCCGCCAACTGGGCACGCTTAATATTGGCCAGGTACGGGAGTGTGTTGGATTGCCCGTCCTGGGTTGGGGCGCTCTTGCCGTCCGGCGCCAGCCCGGCGGTCTTGGCCTTATACTGCACTGGCATGCTGGCCACCACGTGCCCATCGCGCGACAAATCCAGGCTCATTTCCGGCGGCGCGGCGTGGACATCCGGATAGAGGACCAGGTAGAGCTGGAGATCGAGATCCTCTCCCGATGGGAACCGCGGGTCCAACACGGGAGACAATGCCTCGCCCGCATAGCTGAATAACTGGTCGGCATCCAGTTTGTCGGCGCCCGCCTTGAACGGGCGCACGAACAGCGCATCGCTCGCCAGGGAAACGGGGGCGCCCTGGGCGCCCCGCAACGGTGTCCGAATTCGGCCGCTGGTGCCTGCCAGTAGATCCTGCACTTTGGCGTCGATCGCGAAGCCCTCGCCGGCGGGCACGGTAATCTCCCGCATGAAGAATAGGCTGCCTTGGCGGCGCCATCCCAGGCTGCGCAGCGGACCGTGAATGTACATCTCTTTTTGGCCGCTCCATACTGGGGCGTTTTTCGAATCGCGCACGATCACGAAAATCGTGGCACGCGCTAGGTAGGTCGCGGCCGTTTCGTCCACCTGGAATTTCAGCCCGTCCACGGGCACTTCCGCCATGACCATGCCGCGCATCGGGCCGGCGGCTTCGGTCGATCCGGCCGCCGCGGTGCGAATGAAACTCGCATAAACCGGAATCTCCGATTGCTCGGCCTCGGTAGCGGGGACCCTTGCCGGTTCGGCGGCCGGCTCCGCAGCCATGGCGGCAACCTTCGTGGCGGGCGTCAGGGATGCAGGCGGTGCAGCAGCCGCAACAGCGGCTGGCGGCGGTTCCGCCTTCGCCGCCTTCGCGACCGCTTCGAGAGCGCTTTGCAAATCGCCCGCATGGCGCACCCATCTGCCGCCGCTGTTTTTTGCTAGCGCCTCCAACGCGGAAGGAGCCGCTTTCGCGCCCGGCTGGCTCAAATCGAGCACAACCACCCGCACGCCGCCTGTCCGGCACAATTCCGCCAGATGTTCCACCGCGTGCTCCATGTCGCTCGATAACGGCGGACTGTTCAGCACGGCGACCAGAAGCCGGGTACCCGGACGAAGTGCCGCCGCCTGTGCCGCCGCGTCCAAGGAAGTCAGGAACGCCGCGGGATCGGTGGCGCGCGCCTGCAGCGCCGCAGCCACAAAAATCTGCTCCATTTCATCCTGGGTCGTCTTGGCTTCGATACTCTGCCCATCCAGGCTGCCCGCCCGCCGGAGTTCCACTGTGGCCTTCCCGTTCGCGAACCAATGGCGAGAGGCCGAGGCGGCAGCTTGCGCGCCCTTCTTCGCCGTTGCCTCAAAACTCGGGCCGAACACAAACGTCAGCGAATAGTCCTCGGCGCGAACTGTGGTCACGCCGGCAACGCCGACCAGGAGCGCGATCCCGAGTAAACGATAACAAACCCGCATTATTTGGCAGACCCTTCTACCGCATCATTGTCCCGCAATTCACCACTGAAGAAAAGCCGCCAGCCGAACGCAGACGCGCGTTCTGATAACCTTGTCGCTGCATGCGCCTGAACGCTTCGTTGTTGAAATGCACCGTGGTGGCCGCTTTGGGCGGGCTGCTCTTCGGTTTCGATTCCGCCGTGATCGCCGGCGCTACCCACGCGCTGACCGATCTGTACCGGCTTTCGCACTGGATGCTGGGCTTCACCGTGGCCGCCGCTCTCTGCGGGACGGTCGTCGGTTCGATGTTTGCCGGTTATCCCGGCGACCGGCTGGGCCGCCGCGACAGTCTGCGGCTTATGGCGGTGCTGTATTTGGTCAGCGCGCTCGGCTGCGCGTTCTCCTGGGGCTGGTACTCGTTGCTGCTTTTCCGCTTCATTGGCGGTTTGGGCATCGGCGGCTCCTCCGTCTTGGGGCCCATGTATATCGCCGAGGTTTCTCCGGCCAGGTGGCGCGGGCGGCTGGTGGGCTTCTTCCAGATCAATGTGGTTTCGGGAATTCTGCTGGCCTATTTCTCCAACTACCTGCTGGGACGGTTTTCATTGGGCGACGCCGAATGGCGCTGGAAGCTGGGGGTGGCCGCTTTGCCCGCTCTGCTGTTCCTGCTGATGCTGTTCCGAATTCCACGCAGCCCGCGCTGGCTGGCGCAGAAGCGCCGTGTGGCGGACGCGCGTCGGGTGCTCGCCACCATTGGCGCAGAAAACGTGGAAAGCGAGCTGGCTGAAATCGTTTCCTCCATCGACGCCGAGCACGGGCATGACAGCGAGCGCCTGTTCTCGCGCAAGTACCGCGTGCCGGTTCTGTTGGCGGTTTCGCTCGCCATGTTCAACCAGCTTTCCGGCATCAACGCGATTCTGTATTACCTGAACGATATCTTCGCCCGGGCCGGATTCAGCAAGGTGTCGGGCGACCTGCAAGCCGTCGCGATCGGCGCCACGAATCTCCTGTTCACATTGATCGCCATGTCCGTAATCGACCGCATCGGGCGCAAGGTGCTGCTGCTGGTGGGCGCGGTGGGCACGGCCGCATGCCTGGGCGGCGTGTCGTTGATCTTCGCGACCGGGCGCCACGAATCGATGCTGCTCTGGCTGCTAATCGGTTTCATTGGCTTCTTCGCGTTCTCCCAGGGCGCGGTGATCTGGGTGTATCTGAGCGAAGTCTTCCCCAACCGCGTACGCGCGCAGGGCCAGAGCCTGGGCAGCTTCACGCACTGGATCATGAACGCGCTGATCTCGTTTCTGTTTCCGATGGTTGCCGCCCGTTCCGGCGCTCTGCCGTTTGCCTTTTTCGCAATCATGATGGCCGTCCAGTTCGTGGTCGTCCTGTTCTTCTTCCCCGAAACCAAGGGCGTATCGCTCGAACAGATGCAGAAGCGCATGGGCATCGCCTGAGGCAGGGTGGGGCATGCCTTAGATTGCCCGTGCCGGCATCTTTTTGGATTCGGAATTCGTCCGGCAACATCCCGCCGGCTTGCGATAACATAGGCACTTGTCCCAGCCCCTCCCACGTCTGCGCTTCGATCTCGACTTCATGCCATCGCCCGCCGCCGACCACCCCGGGCTGCTGATCCGCGATGGGCGCCATTTCTCGGAAGCGATCCTGATTATTCCGCCACTGCTGGTCGAATCGCTCGCGTGTTTCGATGGAACCAAAACGGATCTCGATCTGCGCGCCGTGCTGATGTGGCTGACCGGCGAACTCGACGTGGGCGACATCGCGCGGAACATAGTCGAATCGCTAAGCGCGGCGGGGTTCCTCGATGACGAGAATTTCGCCAGCATGGAAAACGAGCGCCGGCGCCAATTCGCAGCCGAGCCGGTGCGCCAACCGGCCCACGCCGGCGGCGCCTACCCGGCCGACGCCGACGCCCTCCGCCAGACCCTGGCGTGTTACATGGATGGTGCCGGGCCCGCCCTCACCGGCGGCCGCTTGATGGCGATTGCGGCGCCCCACGCCAGCCCGGCCGGCGGCGTCGAATCCTACCGCGCCGCCTTCCGCATGTTGCGCCCGGAGGATTGCGAGCGAACCTTCGTCATCCTGGCAACCTCGCACTACGGCCCGCCCGAAAGATTCGGTCTCACACGTAAGAACTTTGTCACTCCGCTGGGAGAATCGCCCGCCGATCTCCGGCTGGTGGATTGGCTCGCGGCGCGTGCTCCCGGCGCTGTGGAAATGGAAGATTATTGCCACTCGTTCGAACACACCGTGGAGTTGGAACTGATCTTCCTCCAGCACGCGCTCGGGCCCCGGACGCGCATTCTGCCGATTCTTTGCGGAGGCTTCGCCAAGAGTCTGCTCGAAGGCGGCGATCCCGAGGACGACGTCGAGGTGCGCAGCTTCTTCGATGCCCTGGCGGAGATGCGCGAACGAGAAGGCAACCGGCTGTTCTGGATTCTGGGCGTGGACATGGCGCACATGGGCGCCCGATACCACGACCCCTTCCATGCCCGCGCCGGCCAGGGTGCGATGGCCGAAGTCGAGATGCGCGACCGGGCTCGCATCGCCCGCATCAACGCCGGCGACCCCGCCGGTTTCTGGGAATTGGTGCGCGAGAATCGCGACGATCTGAAGTGGTGCGGGGCGTCGCCGTTCTACACCTTCCTCAAGACGGCTCCTCGCGCGCGCGGCGAGCTGCTCAACTATCAACAGTGGAATATCGACGACGGGAGTGTGGTGAGCTTCGCCGGCATGGCGTTCTCCGAGCCGGCATAACGCGCTCCGTGTGATGCAGCCTCCCAACGCTCGCCAACCCCAATACTGTCACTGGAATCGTGGCGCAGGCTTTCAGCCTGCTGAGCCGAGAGTCGTCTCGGCTTTTCCTGTTACTATTCCTTCCTGGCCGCCATCTAAGTGAACAGTAACGGCACTAACCCGGTGCCGGCCCGTCGAGCCATGCGTCCTCCGAGCTAAGTCGTCCAAGAGATCGGAAGAGCGTCGTG
>CAZFOP010000233.1:0-6256 GCA_964520085.1 uncultured Solibacteraceae bacterium
CAGGCTCGCCTATTTTCCCCTGCCCAATCCAAACGCATGAATCCGCTTGTGCAGGTTGGTGCGCTCCATGCCCAATGCGCGGGCGGCGCCAGGACAATCCAGCCACGGTTCTCATCTCAGCCACGCCGATCCTATTCACTGCACACGGTGACGCGATGAGGCTCGCCGCCACAGGCGCGAACAACTTGATCCGATGTCCGGTCTCTCTTGCGCGGCCCGGTTCTACGCAGGCCTCCGGCGCATCCACAACAGGCCTGCGCCGCAAGCGATTAGGCCTAGCGCGCCGAGGGCCCATGCCGGAGGCGCTGGCGTGACACTCGGAGCGGTCACCAGGAACTGGACGTTGTCGATGCCAATGACTTCGCCTCCCAGGTAATCCGCCGCGTTCATGATCGCAAACCGCACCGTCGTGCCGGCGACCGAAGACACGTTAAAATTAACCGTCGAAGATCCCGCTTGCAGCGTCGTATCCGCCAAAGCCGGATCGTAAATCGGCGCGTAGCCAACCACCGGCACGCTTTCGAATGCCGGCACGGACGATGTGCTATAGATTCCGACCTGGGCCGCCGTGTGGTTGCCGCCATCGTTTCCGTCCTTCACGCCAATGTCATAGGTGAAGGTGGCCACCGTCGCACCGGCCGGAATCGCCACGTCCTGGTAGAGCACGCAGGTCACGATCGCGCCAGTATCCGACGTCGAGAAGACGCTGCCGAGGGCAATCTTCGTGCCGGCCGTCGCAGGGAATCCCGCAACGCTCGTGACGGTTTCGGTTCCCGGCGCCGTGGCGGCGTTGTAGCTGCATGTCCCGGCCGCCCCCGTGCCGAGTTGGGTTGCCGACGTCCATCCCGTCAGCCCCAATTCAAAGGATCCATTCGCGAGGACATTCGTCTGCGCGGATGCCGGCTGCGCCAAAAACCAGGTCACAGCCAACGCACTGCCGATCGCCAGACAAGATTTCATAGAATCAAACCTCCAATTCTTTTGTGGCAAACCAGGATTCTATGAATATACACTATGTCCCGACCAGAAAACAGGAGCACCCGGGTGCGCAACATAAAAGTGGAGACCAGTCGAAATCAGCGGAGAATCGCCAAAGTCTGGGCGTACTTGGTACTCAGACACGCAGGCATGCGGTTTCAGTTACCGCGTTGAACCGCCCACTGATTTCACGGCCCCAAAACGACCGATCTTTTGGGGCGACAATGCACGCTGCTGAAATCGAGTTGCGTCAGTTCCCACTTCTATGTCGCACACCCGGAGCACCCCGAACTGTGCAGCGTTTCCCGCCCGCGAGATTCGGTCCCGGCGTGACACCGCTGCCTTTGGTTGTGGCTCTGCTTGTATCCACTATCTTCCCCGGCTCAACCCCAGCGCGCGGATGCGCTTGTGCAAGTTGGTGCGCTCCATGCCCAATGCGCGGGCGGCGCCGGAGACGTTCCAGTTGGTTTCTTCCAGCGCGCGCATAATGTGCTCGCGCTCGGCGGATTCTCTGGCTTCCTGAATGGTGGACTTGGCCGAGGTCTCGCGCTGCACGCGGACTTCGACCGGGATCGAATCGCGGGAGAGCCTTTCGCCGGCGGTGAGAATCGCCATGCGCTCGACCACGTTGCGCAGTTCGCGCGCGTTGCCGGGCCAGGCGTAGGCTTCCAGAACCGGGAAGACCGTGTCGTCCATTTTCTTCGCGCGGAAGTTATTGCGCGCGCAGAATTCTTCGAGGAAGTATTCGGCCAGCAAGCGTATGTCGTGCGGACGCTCGCGCAGGGACGGGACACGGATTGGGACGCCGTTGAGGCGATAGAATAAATCGTCGCGGAATTTCTCCTGCGCGACCAAGCCGGCGAGGTCGCGATTGGTGGCGGAAATCACCCGCACGGTGACGCGAATAATCTGTTCGCCACCGACGCGGTGAAACTCGCCCTCCTGCAAAACGCGGAGCAGCTTGGCCTGCGAAGCGCCGTGCAAATCGCCCACTTCGTCGAGGAAGATGCTGCCGCCGTCCGCCAATTCGAACTTACCGCGGCGGGCGCCAGTGGCGCCGGTGAAGGAGCCTTTCTCGTGGCCGAAGAGCTCGGTTTCGAGCAGTTCGGTGGGAATCGCCGCACAGTTCACCTTGACGAAGGGGCCGTTCGAGAACGGGCTCAAGGCGTGGATGTGGGCCGCCAGCAGTTCCTTGCCGGTGCCCGACTCGCCGATCAACAGGACGCGCGCATCGGAACGGGCGGCGAGGGTGGACTGCTCGACGGCGCGCTGCCAGGAGGGGCTGGAGCCGATCATCTTGGGGCTGCCGCCGACCAGTTCGCGCAGACGCTCGTTTTCGCGCCGCAGGCCGGCCTGTTCGAGCGCGTTCTTCACGGCTACTAGGACGCGGTCGCGGCTGAGCGGCTTTTCGAGAAAATCGAAAGCGCCGGCACGGGTGGCTTCGACGGCGTCGGCGATGGTACCGTGGCCGGAAATCATGATGGCGGGCGCGGCGGCGGCGTTCTGCCGCACCGCTTTCAGCAGCTCGATGCCGTTGCCATCGGGCAGCTTGATATCGAAGAGATAGACGTCGGCGCGGTCCGCGTCCGGATGGCGCCGGAACTCGGCGGCAGACCGGCACACGTTAACGGCGTAGCCCTCGCGCTCCAGAATCATCCGCAACGAGCGGCCGATATTCTCTTCATCATCGACGATCAGCAAGCGTTTGGACGCCATTGGTCTCGAGCGGCAGCAGCACGCGGAAGCCTGCGCCGCCTAGTTCTCCTTTCACTGCGACGATATCCCCACCGGAAAGCAGCGCGCTCTTGCGCGCAATCGACAGACCCAGTCCCATGCCGTGCTTCTTAAACGAAATGGTCGGTTGAAAGAGCGAGGCGCGCGCCTGGTCGCTCAAGCCCGGACCCGAATCGTGAACTTCAATCGAAACCCGTCCGTCCTCGGCAGCGGTGACACCTAGAATGTGACCGCCCGCGCCGGCGGCTTCGGCCGCGTTCTCGAACAGGTTGGTGAGGATGCCCTTGAGCAGATCCTGGTCCACCACCACGTGCGGAACGCTGGACGCCAGCCGGCAATCGTAAGCCACTTCCGGATGCGCGGACTTGAGTAGAGCCACGCGTTCTTCGACCAGCGAATTAATATCGACCTCGCACGGCTGCACCGGCGGCTCGGCGGCGAATTCGGAAAACGCGCGGACGCGGCGCTCGAGGGTTTCGATCTCGTCGACGACGATGTCGGTGGCCTGCGCCATGAAGCCGCGGTCGGCCTCGCGGTAGCGCGCCAGCATCTCTTCCACGGTGAGGCGGATGGGTGTGAGCGAATTCTTGACCTCGTGCGCCATCTTGCGCGCCAGGGTTTGCCAGCTAGCCATCTGGCCGAGATAAATCAGCCGGTCGGTGCTTTGTTTCAGGCGCGTGGCCATATCGTTGAACGCCTGGATGGCGCGGCCGACCTCATCGTCGCGGCCGGGGGGCACGCGGGCGTTCAGATCTCCGGCGGCAAGGCGCGAAAGGCCCTCGGTCAACTGACGGATGGGCCGGCTGACGTGGTGCGCCAGAAACACCAGCAGCGCCAGCGACATTACCCAGAACGAAGCCGCGAGCAGGATGTAGGTGACGCGGAAGCCGCGGCGCAGGTCGCGTTCGCGCGCGTCTTCCACCAGGCGGCGCGCATCGCCGATCTGGCGGCTGAGCCTGTCCATAGGGACACCCAGGTCGTCCGAATACACGCGGACGCCGTCGCCCTGGCGGACCAGGTAATCGAGCCGGTCGCCTTGCGCCCCGCCGCGCACAAAGCGGTCGCTCTCCACGCCGGCGGCAAAACTCTCGACCTCTACCGGCCACTGGTGCCGTGCGGCGGCGCGATACTCGGCCGTTGGCGGGTCGCCGCGCGCTGCACGCTGCTTGAGATCGTCCATCGTGCGCTGGTAATACTTACGGCCCGTCTGTTCGAGCGATTGACTCAGCGCGCCCAGTTCGCCGGTGGTGGAAAAATCGAGCAGGTATTGAGAGCCGGCGGAGGTGATCCACAAAGTGGCCAGCAGCGGGAGCAGGGTAGCCGCGAGAAAAATCAGAATGAGCCTGTTGCGAAGCCGGTTCACCAGTTGCGCCGGGCCGGCGAGCGGCGCAGGTCCGCCAGCCGCAACCGCCTCTCCATGGTCCAGTGCGGTTCGCCGTCCGGCTTGCGGCTGAACAATTCGATGAGCGCGCTGATGCTGATGCCGGACTCGCTCACGATGCTCGCCATGTCCTTCGGATCGGCCGTGCGCAACTCGAACCGCATCCAGAAATCCTGGTCCGGCGGAACGCCCAGCGCGCTTACCACCATATTCTCCATGCACCACGCTTCGGCCTGCGCGGCGGTGAGACCGGGCCGCGATTCCGGCGTGGCGCCGGGGATGGTGACCTTGAACCGCCCTTCCCAGATGTCGTAGCTCACGTAGAAGCGCTGCGGCGCGCGGCGGAAGGGCGTAACGCGATCCTCCCGCAGGAGAGTGATCTGCGAGAGCAGCACCACGGTGCGCGCGTCCTTGAGCCTCTCGAGTGAACGCCCGGTGAGGAAGTGCAGATCGGGCATGACGGGGCGCAACGTATCGCCGTCAAAAACCACGTCGAGCGTGCCGGCGTGCGCGATGAGCAGAGGAAGAGCCAGGCCGGCCAAAAGCCAGCTTCCGCGGCCCCTGCTAGTTGCGCGCGACTGCGCCATCAATAATTCATACCAACCATAAAGACCGGGTCCATCCTCCCGTCGCGTAACGGGAACGCCATGGCCAGCGAAAACACGCCTTGGCGCAGACCTACTCCGACCGAGCTGCGGGCCACGGCCGGCTGGCCGCTGTCCCAGATGGCGCCCGAGTCGCAGAAGATCTGAAAGATGCCGTAATGATACTCGACGCTATTGTGGACCGCGCGGTTTCCGCCGAGCGGGTCCAGATCGAATTTATTCCACCCGCGCAGGCTGGAGCTGTTGCCGAGGACGAAACGTTCGAACAGCGGCGCAGTGCCCAAAATCACGCCGCCCCAACTATCATCCAACAATTCGTGCTTGCCGTGGGAGAGCCGGTAGCGAAAACCCCAGCAGTGCCGGCTGTAAGCGTAGTCGCTTGCCAGCGCGTGAGTGCCGGCGCGCAAATCGTAATCCGCCTCCAGCCCCTGGTCGGAGGCCCCCTCGAACTGCTGATGATAGCGCGCGCTGGCGACCAAGGCATCGGCGGCCAGTGGCTGCGCACCGGGCACTTGCTGGCCGAGGCTTTCGAAGCTGGCGCCGAAACTCACCTCAAGCGGCCGCGCCACTCGCACCGACAGCACGGGCTGAAACTCCTGCCGCGTGGAGTAGAGCCGACCGACGTCGGCGGTTGCGACGGTCGAACTGTTCCACAGCTCGTGATAACTGGCGAATTCGAAATTGAGGCGAGCCCGGCCGTCCAATAGCGGTTGGCTCTCGTAACGGGCTACCACGCCCGAGTAGCGTTCCACCAACTCGTCGCCATCGCTCACAAGGCCCGCCGTAAACCCGTTATTGTTCACTGTTGCGGTTCCCTCGACGGCGCCGCTCCAGCCCTGTTTGCCCTGATAGAGAAACTTGGGCACGGAGGCGTCGAAGCGCGTGGGCGGAACTTTCACCTGGAAAACCACCTGGACGTACTCGGGACTCTTGCCACGCAACACATGGTGCTCGACCGTGCGCGCGCGGAGCTCCTGGCGAAGACGCCTGGCCAGATCGTCGAGCCTCGCCGGATTGAGCTTTTCCCCGACCAGCGACGCAATCTCCTTGCGCAATCCGGAGCTGAGCTTGCGATCGCGATCCACTGGCGGCGTGGTGCTCCATCCCTCCCCAGAGACCGATACCATTTCCACGGTGTAACGGGTGTTCACGTTAGTTTCCAAATCCTCGGTGCCCGCCGCCATGAGGCTGCCCACCAGCAGCATGCTCAGCCAGACGTATTTCATACCCGGCTAAAAGGCACGTATTGCGCCACGAATAACCGCTTGAAAACAAGGGGAATAAAGGACGAGTGCTTGTGACTTCCCGTCACAGGTGTGGGACGCGCGCAGAGGGCGCGCCGCCCGACCATTCGGCCCGGCGAGCTTAGAGGACCTTCGCCAACTCGGCTGCGAATGCGCTGCGGGGCGCCTGTTCCCGGTCTCGGCCGCCACGCTTCTTGCGTTCGGGCTTGACAGGGCGGGCGGTCGGATTGGGAGCCACAATCGGCTGCGCTCCACGGCTTTCTTTGCCCTTCGGGGGCTGCGCCGGATTGGCTCGCAACAGACGGTCTTCCAAA
>CAZFOP010000234.1:0-6255 GCA_964520085.1 uncultured Solibacteraceae bacterium
CGCGGACGCGTCGCGCGAAATGATCGCGGTGATGAAACGGTGTCAGGATACGACCGGCATGCGGCGCCCATTCGGCGATCTGGATGTTGCTAATAAGACTGGGGCGCTCGATGCGTTGCGGTCCGATGTCGGGATAGTATATTCGAAGTCGGGGCGGATCGCGATGGCGATCACCGTGGACGGCATCCCCCAACCCGATTGGGGGCCGGACAATCCGGGTTCGCTGCTGATCGCGGACCTCGCTGGAATGCTGGTGCGGGGCCTCGCGACGCGGCCCGTTGTACGATAGGCGCTGACGCGAATGCAGATCTATTTGTTGCGGCACGGTATCGCCGAAGACGCCCGCCCCGGCCAACCGGATGCGGGGCGCGCGTTGACGGCGGAAGGCAAGGACAAGCTGCGCCGCGTGTTGCGGCGCGCCGGCGCGGCGGGTGCGCGGCCGGCGTCGATCGTTTCGAGCCCCTTGCGGCGCGCGCTGGAAACCGCGGCAGTAGCGGCGGAAGTGCTGGAGTACTCGGGAAAGATTGCGGAGTCGCGCGCGTTGCTGCCGGAGGCCTCGCCCTTCGATCTCTGGGAAGAGATCCGGCGGCGCGGCGAGGAACCTTCGATTCTGCTGGCCAGCCACGAACCGCTAATGAGCACGCTGGCCGCGTTTCTGCTGGGCTGTCCGGCGTTACAGGTGGATATTAAGAAAGCCGCGTTGCTGCGCATCGATTGCGAGCGGCTGGCGCGCGAACCGAGAGGCGTGTTGAAGTGGATGCTCACGCCGGCGGTATGCGAGTAGGTAGGACAGACGATCGGTTTCTGTCGTCTGTCAAGGTATTGCGCTTTAGCGAGGTAGGACAGACCACCGAAGGCGATGGTTTGTCCTACCCTTAGTTCCCAATCGCCGTGTAGAGAGTTTGCGTGCCAGCCACGCCGCCGAGGGTGAAAGTGACCGGAGTCAGATCGTTGGCGGCGACGTTGGGCACCACCACGTTGAACTGGTAGAGGCCGACGTAATTGGGCGCCAGACCGGCATAGTTCACCGTGGCCGGCGTACCACCGAAAGCGATCTGGAAAGAACCGGCGGGCAACGTGTCGCTGGTGTTGGCGATCTGTCCGGCGGGCAGATTCCCTCCAAAGCCGATGCCGAACAGAATGATTGTGTCTCCCGGCTTGGCGCGCTTGCTGGTGAAGCCGGTAATCGCGCCGGGCGGCATGACATAGGTTGCGAAGTCCGGAAACAGAGCGCCCACATATTGGTCGCCGCCAATCAGGAGCTGCGACGGAGCGTAAAGTCCGGGCGCCGTGGCGGCGATGCCGATGGTCTGCGGCTGGCTGACATTCGACCCCGACGTGACCACGATCGGCTGCGTGCCCGTGGGAACCGTGGCAGGCACCTGCACGTTCACCTGGCCGGGGCTGATGTAAGCGACGTAGGCGTGCTGGCCTCCAATGGTCACCGCCGTGCCATTGAGCGAAGTGGGCGCGCTGTTGCCATTGAAATCGCCGGTAGCCCACGCCCGCGAATCGGTAGCCAGGTTGGAGCCGTATATCTCGATCCACGAACCGGGCGCGACCGACGCCAGGGCGCCAAATTGGTAGGCGCTCACCACCCCTCCCTTGGTGACCGAAGGCAGGCTGGCGGTACCGGAAACCGTCAACTCCCGCACCACGTCGTTCTGCGAATCGGCGACATAAACGTTGCCCGAAGAATCGAGGCCTAGGCCCAACGGAAAGTACAGCGAGGCGCTGGTGGCAGCCACGCCGTTGCCGGAGTACGTGGGAAGGCCATTGCCGGCGATAGTGATCACTGTGCCACCGGGCAAGATTTTGCGAATACGGGAGTTGCCTTTATCGGCGACGTAAATGCTTCCCGCGGCATCGACCGCGATTCCGGATGGGCTGGAGAACTCGGCCTGGAGCGCCGGGCCATCGGCAAAGCTCTCCGTGCCATTGCCCGCGATGGTGTTGATGATGCCATCGGGCGTCACGACGCGTACGCGCTCGTTTTCGGTGTCGGCGATGTAGACATTGCCATAGCCGTCGACCGCCACGGAGTATGGCTTATTCAGCTTGGCTTGCGTGGCCGGCCCGCCATCGCCCTGAAAAAGGGGGTAGCTGCATTGCCCGGCGAAGGTGTGAATGTTCTGGTCCGGGGTCACGATGCGAACACAGTCGTTGTTAGTGTCGGCAATATACAGATTGCCAGCGCTGTCGAAAGCCACGCCGCTCGGATCCGAGAGGCTGGCATCGACGGCCGCGCCGCCATCTCCGCTGAAGGCGGAGTAATTATTGCCGGCGAACGTCGAAATGATTCCGCTCGTATTCACTTTGCGAATCACATGATTTCCGGTATCGGCGATATACCAGTTGCCGGCACTATCGAAGGCGATTCCATTGGGCAGGTTCAGCGAAGCCTGGGAAGCTTTGCCACCGTCTCCCGCGTAGACTTCGGCCGTGCTGACGCCGGCCACGGTGGTGATGGTGCCGTTCGGCGCAATCAGGCGGATCCGGTCGTTGTCTTTGTCAACGATGTAGATGTTGTGGTTCGAATCCACCCAAACGCTCGACGGAGAGTAGAGCTCGGCGCTGAGGGCTGGCCCGTAATCTCCGACGAAGCCCGGCGTCGGCGGCGACGTCGCAGTGCCCGCGACGAGCGATATGTTATACGTCTGGGCACAGGCAAGAGCGGGTAGCAGGATGGCCCACACTGCCACACAAATGCGGACTGTGCGATTCCGTCGGCCGACTCGGTCTTCCGGCCAGTTATGATTGCGAAACACGATTGCCTAATTCCTTTCGTTTCCCGATTCCCGGTCAGCAAACACCCTCAGCCTCTTATAACATTTTAGGAGGTGGGCGCGGAGCGCACAGTGTGGCACGTGGCCGGAAGTCCTTCGGACGCACCGGGCGGCGATCAGGTTACGCCCTTAGCCAATACCCAGATCGTCGATGCGCTCCACCGGCTTACCGCAGATTCGGCAGAGCAGCGCGCCGCAGTCGCCGCAGAGCAAGGGCTCGGATACCGGCCGGGCGCAGTTCGGACAGTAGAACTCGGCGGCGGCAGGCTGCGCATCGGCCATGCTGCCATTATCGCGCGACGGAGTTAACATCGAAACCGGCCAAGCTGTGTTACGCTAGGGTCAGAATGCGGCGGACTTCCAACATTCTCATGGCGGCGCTAATCATGGCGGCGCTGTTTTTCGGAAACTGCCTGTCCTGCCCGCAGATGTTGACGGCGCTAGCCAGCCACCAACCGGGACACGGCTGCTGCCACCACCCAGTCGGCAAGATCGACTGCCACTCGCAGGCGCTCAGCCATTTTGTGAAGGCGCAAGGCGGAAACGCCACTCCGACGATTGCCTCGTCCGGCTTGGCACCAGCCATTGCGGCGGTAACGGTGCTTGGCCGGCAAACCGTCGCGCCCTGGCGCGCAGCGGATGCGACGCCTCCCGATTTACTTTCCCTGCATTCCTTGCTTCGCGTCTAGATTTCCCTTTCACCGGTTACTTACCTAAACAGAGTTGGTGTTTTGTCCCCAAGGTCGGGTTGCGTGGCGGAAGCCCTGCGCGAGCTGAGACCAGACCCTCCGTGGGAAAGCCAGAGTTGGTGAATGGAAATGAAAGTTCATTATTGGATTTGGATTTGGCTGGTGCCGCTGGCGGGAGCGCAGCCGCTATCCACGCTGGTGGAGGAAGCGCTGCGCAACAATCGCGAGATTCTGGCGGCACAGAAAAAGGTGGAAGCGATGCGGCAACGGCCGGCGCGCGAGAGCAGCCTGCCGGATCCCACGCTTTCGCTGGGCTGGACATCGAACGGAGGGCCGTGGCCGGGCGCGGGACTGGGAATCGATGCCACCAGCAATATCGGAGTGATGGTCTCGCAGGAGGTTCCTGCGCCGGGAAAGCGAAAGCTGCGCGGCGAGATCGCGGACAAAGAAGCGTCAGCAACCTACGATGAATACCTCGCCACGCGACTCCGGGTGGTTTCGCGGCTCAAGCAGGCGTATCACGAGTTGCATCATGCGGCGGTCGCCATCGGCTTCGTCGACCGCTACCGGGAACTGCTCAATAACATGCTGCGTATTTCCGAGGCGCGCTATGCGGTGGGCCGCGCGGCGCAACAGGACATTCTCAGAGGGCAGACGCAGTTAGCGATTTTCGCGACCGAGCGCGTGCGGTTCGAGCAGGAGCGCGAGGCGAAGCAGATCGAAATCAACGCGCTTCTCAACCGGCCGCAGGGCGGGCGAATCGAGGTGCCGGCCGAGATGACGGCAGGGCCGATGCCGGCGGCGCTCGAAGAGATGCTGGCGCAGGCGCGGGCGCGTTCGCCGATCGTCGAGCGCGACCGGGATGAGGTGCAAGGCACCCAATTGGCGGCCAGTCTGGCGCGCAAGGATTATGCGCCGGACTATACGCTCTCGGGCGGTTACTTCAACCAGGGCGGGATGCCGCCAATGTGGCAGGCGCGGGTGGATTTCAAGCTGCCGGCGTATTTCTGGCGCAAGCAGCGCGCGGCGGTGAACGAACAGGAGGCGAGCGCGAGCCAGGCGCGCCACGAGTACGCCGCCACGCTGGTCGAGATCGAGGCGGGCATCCGCGAGCAATACAGCGCGGCTGAGGCATCCCGCAAGCTGGTGGACTTGTACGAGAAGTCGGTGATTCCCGAGGCGCGGCTGGCGTACGAATCCGCTATGGCCGGTTATCAGACCGGGCGCGCCGACTTTATCGCGCTGTTCACCAGCTTCACCAGCGTGGTGGATTACGAGCTGATGGACCACGAGGAGATCATGCGATTTCACGTGGCGCTGGCGAAGCTCGAAGAATTGACGGGAGTGGAATCGAAATGAAACCGACCTTGATGGTGCTGGTGGCGGCAGCGGCGTTTCTGGGTGGGCTGGGCTTTGAGCACTGGCACGGGAAGCGCGCGGCAACGGAATCGACGGAACGAAAAGTACTGTACTGGGTGGACCCGATGCATCCCTGGTACAAGTCCGATAGACCAGGGATCGCGCCCGACTGCGGCATGAAGCTGGTTCCGGTGTATGCGGGCGACCAGTTGCCGAACCGCGCGGCCGCCGATGCGGTCCAGGTGTCGCCCGAAAAGCAGCAGTTGATCGGCGTCGAGTACGGCACGGCGGAATATGAAACTGCCACCGATACCATTCGCGCGGCGGCGCGGGTAACGCTGGATGAAACGAAGATCGTGAAAGTGCAGACTCGCCTGGAGGGCTGGATCGACCGCGTGTTCGCCGACTTCACCGGCAAGTACGTGAATAAGGGCGATGCGCTCGTGACCGTGTATAGCCCGGATGCGCTGGCAACCCAGCAGGAGTTGCTGCTGGCCCTGCGCGCGCAGCACACCATGCATGACGGAGCCATGCCGGAGATGGCGGCGGGCAACGACAATCTAGTCGCAGCCGCGCGCAAGCGACTCGAGTTGTGGGACATCTCCGATCGGCAAATCGACGAAGTCGGGCGCACCGGAAAACCAATCGAGAACCTGACCGTGTATGCGCCGGCTACCGGATTCGTGACCGAGCGCAACGCGTTTCCCAAACAACACGTGACATCGGACACGGTCCTGTACACGCTCGCCGACCTTTCGAGCGTGTGGGTCATAGCGGACGTATTCGAGTACGAAGCTGCCGGCGTGCGGTTGGGCCAGGCCGCTACGATGACGCTCGATTACCTGCCGGGGCGGACGTTCCATGGCAGAGTGAGCTACATCCTGCCGGGCGTGGACGCGGCATCCCGCACGCTGAAGGCGCGCATTGAGTTCGCCAATCCTGGCGGGCAACTCAAGCCGGACATGTACGGCCAAGTGGAGATCTACACCGGCGGCGCGCGGCGGCTGATGGTGCCGGAATCCGCCGTACTCGATTCCGGCGACCGGCAGGTGGTGTATGTGGATCTCGGCAACGGCAATCTGCAGCCGCGCACGGTGCGCGTCGGAGAGCACACGGACGGGCGGGTGGAAATCCTCGAAGGCCTGCAGGCCGGCGAGCGCATCGTCACCTCCGGCAACTTCCTGCTGGATTCGGAAAGCCAATTGAAAGCGGCCAGCGGCGGGACGGCGAAATGATCGACCGATTAATCGAGTTTTCCGCGCGCAACCGGTTTCTGGTGCTGCTGTTCGTCGCGGCGGCGGCGCTGGCCGGCTGGTGGTCGCTCCAATCCATTCCACTCGATGCGATCCCGGATTTGAGCGACACGCAGGTGATCGTCTATTCGAAATGGGACCGCAGCCCGGACATCATCGAAGACCAGG
>CAZFOP010000235.1:0-6226 GCA_964520085.1 uncultured Solibacteraceae bacterium
TGGCGCCCTATTGGATCAAGCGCGCCCAATTCGCCGCCGATCATGGCGTCAAAATCGCCATTGAGATGCACCCCGGCTTCGTCGTCTATAGCCCAGAGACGATGCTCAAGCTGCGCTCCATTGCCGGCCCGTCCATCGGCTGCAATCTCGATCCCAGCCACATGTTCTGGCAGGGTATCGACCCCATCGCCGCCATCCGCGTGCTGGGCGACTGCATCTTCCACGTCCACGCCAAGGACACGCAGATTTACGACCGCAACCTCCCGCTCACCGGCGTGCTCGACACCAAACCCTATACCGACGAGCGTAATCGCGGCTGGATCTTCCGCACTTGCGGCTACGGTCACGATGCCGGCTGGTGGAAAGAGTTCGCCTCCACGCTGCGCATGTTCGGCTACGATTACGTACTCTCGATCGAGCACGAGGACAGCCTGCTCTCACCCGAGGAAGGCCTCACCAAAGCCGCCGAGCTGCTGAACGGCCTCGTCATGCGCCAGCCGCCCGCCGCCGCCTGGTGGGTGTGACGGGCGGACTCGATGCATTCGCCTGAGGACCAACCGGTTCGTTGTCCGAAGTTCGAGGTGCAGTCTTGATTTCCGTCGTAGTTCCGGCACTGAATGAAGAAGATGGAGTGCGTGCGCTGTATGCGCGGATCGTTGCAGCCGCGCGGGAATGGCCGGACACCAACCTGGAATTGATCCTGGTGGACGATGGAAGCTCCGACCGCACGCTCGAGATCTGCCGCGAAATTGCGCATTCCGACGAACGTTTCAAAGTGGTCAGCCTGACTCGCAACTTCGGCCACCAGGCGGCCGTTTCGGCGGGAATGCAGCAGACCTCCGGAGACGTCGTGGTGGTGATGGACGCCGATCTGCAGGATCCGCCGGAGGGCATTGGCCCACTCATCGCCAAGCTGAAGGACGGCTTTGACGTGGTGTACGCGATCCGCAGCAAACGCAAAGAGAACCTGGCCAAGCGCTCGATGTACTACCTCTACTACCGTCTGCTGCGCAAACTGGCGGCGCTCGACATCCCCCTCGACTCCGGAGATTTTTGCGTCATGCGCGGCAACGTGTGCCGGGCTATTTGCGAGCTGCCGGAACGGAACCGCTTTGTGCGGGGCCTTCGCACCTGGGTCGGATACCGGCAGACCGGGATGGCGTATGAGCGCGAAGCCAGGTTCGCCGGCGAGCCGAAGTACAGCTTCGCCAAGCTCATGAAGCTGGCGCTGGACGGCATCATTAACTTCTCCTACAAACCCCTTCACGTGGCGATCCTGTTCGGAGCGGCGGTCGGAGTCCTTTCCTGCCTGGGTGGGCTATTCGTCTTGCTTCAGTACTTTACCAACTGGACGGTGATGGGATTCAATCCGCGGCAGGCGCGCGGTTGGACCTCGCTGATCTTTACGATTCTCTTTTCCTCCGCGGTCCAGTTGTTCTGCGTCGGGATTCTCTCGGAGTATGTGGGCCGCCTGTTTGAGGAGGCCAAGCGGCGCCCAATCTATTTGGTGCAGGAACGAATCAATATCGGTTCCGACAGATCGCCCTCAGGTGGAAGCCGCGCTTCCGCTTCTGGAGTGTGAGCGCGAGCTCCAGGTGGGTAGCACTATCGTTGGAGCATCCAGCGAACGGCCTCGGGGACATCGTTAGCGATGCAATCCGGCGCCTGGAAATTTGGATCGCGCTCCGTCGCGGCTCCGTAACCGGTTCGCACGAGGATTGTGCGCGTGCCAGCGCGCCGGCCGCATTCGATATCCGACGCCTTGTCGCCCACCAGGAATGACGCCACCAGGTCGATGCCGAACGCGGCCGCCGCTTCGAGCACCATGCCGGGCGCCGGCTTTCTTCGGGCCGTTGGAGCGGTGGGCAGATCCGCGCAGAAGTAGGATGCGTCAATCCGCTGGGCGCCGATCTGGCGCAGCGCCTCCCGCTGCACGGCGGCGTACTGCGCCTCGCTGAACAGGCCGCGGCCGATGCCGCTTTGGTTGGAAACGATGATGGCCAGGAAGCCGGCGCGCTTTAGCTCCTCGATAGCTTCCGGCACGCCTGCGAAGACCTTCACCTGGGCGGGATCGCTGCAGTAATCCACTTCTTCCATCAGCGTCCCGTCGCGATCGAAGAATACCGCCTTGCGCAGACTCATGATCGGGCGATGCTGGCCGCCAGTTCGGCCGCGGTTACCGTGGCGGTTCCCAGTTTGGCTACCACGATGGCGCTGGCGTGATTGGCTAACTCGGCGGCTTCGCGAGGCGTGGCGCCAGCGGCCAGCGCCAGCGCTAGCACGGAAATGGCCGTGTCGCCGGCTCCAGAAACGTCGAACACGTCCTTGGCGTAGGCCGGCAAGTGCCGCGGCGGAGCATGACCTTCCACGAGCAGCATTCCCTGTGCGCCGAGCGTGATCAAAAGGCTCCGCGGCCGCCAACGTTCCTGCAGGCGCCGCGCGGCTTCCAGCAACGGCCGATCTTCGAGTGGCGGCTCGACCGGCGCGCTGGGCGGAACACCGGCTTCCAGAAACGCTTCCCGCCGGTTGGGTTTGATGACGGTGGCGTCCTGCCAGACCAGCGAAGTGTAGGGGTGCGGATCGACCGCGAGGATCTTTCCCGCCGCTCGCGCCTTGCGGCCGATGCGGTCGGCCAACGTCTGGCTGAGGAAACCCTTGCCATAATCCGCCACGATCACGGCATCCACGGCGTCGATCGCCTGCTCCAGTTGTGAGGCGATCAATTCGGTCTGCGCGCCGGTGAGCGTCGCATGGCGTTCGCGATCCACGCGGGTTACCTGTTGATGGCGGGCGATGATGCGCGTCTTCACCGTTGTGGAAAACGAAGGATCGCGCAGCACCCCGGCCGTATCGATGCCCGCCGCATTGAGCCACTCAATCAGCCGGCCGCCCTGCTCATCGGCGCCCGCGATGCCCGCTACCCGCACCTCCGCGCCAAGCTCGCGAACGTTGCGGGCAACATTGGCGGCTCCGCCCGGATAATACGATTCCGAGGTCACCTCGACCACCGGCACTGGTGCCTCGGGCGAAATGCGCGACACTCGCCCCCAGATGAATTCGTCCAGCATGAGGTCGCCGGCGACGAGGAGGCGGCTGGCCCCAAGGCGCTCGACGATCTGGTTCAGGCGTGGGATAGGATCTGTCATGAGGTAACCAGTTCAATCTCCCGCAACCGCTCCCTGACGGTCGCGGCTCCGATGGAGTTCCGAACCGCGACCCTCAGGGAGCGGCTAGCACAGCTATTGAATAACACAGCCTTAGCCATTGGCCTCACTCGCAAACAGCCGGATCTCCGTCACCACGGCCGCGGCTTCTTCCGCCGTCAACTCGGGGAAGACCGGGAGGCTCAACACTTCTCCAGCGGCCTCCTCGGCCACGGGAAACACCGGATGCGGTCCGAAATGGCGGAAGCATTCCTGCGCGTGCAGCGGGACCGGGTAATAGATCTCGGAAGCGATGCCGCGCTCCGCGAGGCGAGTGCGTAGAGCGTCGCGGGGCGATTCGCGGTGACGCCAGGCGGGCCCGCGCCGCACACGTATGGTGTACTGGTTCGCGATGTGGGTGCGGTCCGGGTGCGGCATGGGAAGCGAAATCGCTATCGCGTCTCTGGTTGCCAGTCCGGCCAGCGCCCGCGTGTATTCCGCCGCGTTTCGCTGGCGGCGAGCGGTGTATTCGGGCAGATGCGGAAGCTTGACAGCCAGCAGCGCGGCCTGCAGCGCGTCCAGCCGGAAGTTGCCGCCCACCATGCTGTGCATGTACTTGGGATGCATCCCGTGATTGCGCAGCCGGCGCGCTTTTTCGGCTAGCGACGGATCGTTGGTCACCACCAGCCCTGCATCGCCGAGCGCGCCGAGATTCTTGGTGGGGAAAAAACTGACGGTGCCAAATTCGCCGAAGGAGCCAACCGGCCGGCCGTGGTACTCGGCGCCGAACGATTGCGCCGCGTCTTCGATGACGGCAAGGTTGTGCCGCCGGGCGATCTCGATGATGTCGACCAAATCGGCCGGCTGGCCGAACAGGTGCACCGGAATGATGGCCTTGGTGCGCGGTGTGATGCGCCGCTCGATTCCGGCCGGATCCAGATTCAAACACTCCGCGCGCGAGTCCACAAACACGGGAACCGCGCCCACCCGCGCCACGCAACCGGCAGTCGCAAAAAACGTGAACGACGGGCAGATCACCTCGTCGCCGGGGCCGATGCCGAGTGCCATCAGCGCAACCAGAATGGCGTCGGTACCGGAGGATACACCGATGCCGAAGCGGGCGCCGGCGACCACGGCGGCGGCGGTTTCGAACTGCTCCACTTCGGGGCCGAGTATGAATTGGCCGGAGCGCAGGATGCGCTCGAAAGCCGCGGATAGTTCAGCCTCGAGCGGCAGGTTCTGACGCCGCACATCGAGCAAGGGGACGCGCATGAAACCACATGATAGCAGTGGCAGTGCGCGGGAATGACCTCCCGCTCCAGCGCCGCTATTTGCCGGCGGCTGGATCCTGCTTGCCGGGCTCCTCGCGTCTTGTCTGTTTCTCGATTTCGGTCAATGCCCGGCGGAAGAATTCGGTTGCCTCTTGGATCAAGACCTGTGGATCCGGCTTGGAATAGTACTGACGGACGCGCAGTTCCTTCCCATCCTCGTCCAAAATAACGTTCCAGTATTTGGTGTGTGGCGCGGTCACCTGGATCACAAGCGTGTTGAACTCGGACCTGCCGATTTCACAGTTGATGTTCCTTTGATCCGGCGGATTGAGGTACGAGTTGAACCCAGGAAACGGCCAGTACGGATTGTCGCTGAACATGTTACAGTACGTCAGCCGTTTGCCTTGGGAGAGGATGAACTTTCGAATGAGGACGAAATTAGCGACGGTCAACACCGGGTTGGAACCATCCGCGACGATCGCCGTCGAAAACTCGACTTTGGCCCCGGGAAGATCCACGCCGAGAATTACAGCCAGAAGCACGCCGACTGCAATTGCTGCATTCATCCCTCGCTCCAGTCCAACTTCCATTTGGCGCACGGGGTGGTTCGCCCGGCGCGGAAGGGCGGCAGGTTTTGGCGGCGCACACCGAGCAGCGGCACTCGCATGAAACCACATGATAGCAGTGGCAGGGAGGTAGGACAGACGATCGTCTTTTGTCGTCAATGCGTCGCCCTTTGGCGAGACAATGACAGGATCGAAATCCGCCCCAAAGCTCCGGCAATCCCGGCAAATCACCGGCGGCAGGACCGCCGGCGCAACGGGGTGCTTTCATGGAATTCCGCGGGCCGGCCGTCCATCCCAACAGACCACGAGGAACGATGGTCTGTCCTACCTGCTCACCAGGAACACGGCAACCTCCGCCAGCAGGTTCGGCATCAGCGTCACCTTGCGGTGCCCGGCGAGAAAGTAGCGGCGCTCCACTGTCAGGCCTTCCAGCGCGGCCAGCGATTCGAAATCCTCCACCGTGAGGAAGTGAATGTTCGGCGAGTCGTACCAGTCGTATGGGAACAGCTTGGTACGCGGCGCGCGCCCGCTGGCCATCATGGAAAGCCGCACCCGCCAGTGGCCGAAATTGGGGAAGGCCACGATCCCCCTCCGCCCCACGCGCAGCATCTCGCGCAACACGCGCCGCGGTTGCCGCGTTTCCTGCAACGTCTGGCTGAGGATCACGTAATCGAAGGCGTGGTCGGGATAGTCGGCCAACCCCTCGTCGATATCGCCTTGAAACACCGACACTCCGCGGGCGATGGCGCGGCGCACCTTTTCGCCCGCAATCTCCACGCCGCGCGCATCCACGTTTTTGTTCGACGCTAGCCATTGCAGCAGCTCGCCCTCGCCGCAGCCCAAGTCCAGCACACTCGCGCCGGGCGAAACGATATCGCCGATGATGGCGTAATCGCTGCGTCCCAGCAGTTCGCGAACGAAGGCCTGCTTGGCCAGCACGGCGGTCATGCTTTTCTCTCCAGCGTGCTCGCCAGAAAGCCGCGAACCAGCTCCGTCTGTTCGGCCACGTCCACCAGGAAAGAATCGTGCCCGTAGTTGGAAGGCAGCTCGGCGTAGGCCACGTCGCAATTGCGCGCCCGCAGCGCGCGCACGATTTCCTGCGATTGGTAGCTCGGGTACAGCCAATCCGAGCTGAAGCTGATCACCAGGAAACGCGCCTGTGCCTGCGCCATCGCCGCCGTCAGCGTGCCCTGGCCGTTGGTCAGGTCGAAATAATCCATCGCCTTGGTGATGTACAGGTACGAGT
>CAZFOP010000236.1:0-6215 GCA_964520085.1 uncultured Solibacteraceae bacterium
CGTCGCGCTTCCGTAGCCCTGCCCCAAGTTCCGCCTGTTTTGCTTCCAGCACCCTCTTGTATTTTTCCAACTCTGTCCTGTTCATGGTCCATCTCCCTTCAGCCAACGATGTAATGCTCTTAATGCCTATATCGTGGCCTGTCTCCCTCCGGCAAAATCATAGACGATAACTGCTGCCAAAGGTTACACCTGGGCCAACCCCTCGCCAGGGCTATCGTGCCGCCTCGCCAGCCGAGTGCTGGCCCGATTAGCCGATACCTAGCAACCTTAGTGCCAAATCATCCCGCACTCCCTGGCACGGAAACAAGACGCTCAATCATACAGGATTACTAATCGGCGGAATCAAGGAATTCTTCAGTGCCTGTGACCGAGGTTCGCCGGTGACACGTTTCAGCGCCTGACGCGCGCTGCAGCGTCCAAGCTGCCGGAGCGATCCAGTGCCCGTGACGAGGCGCACTGCCAACACTCCACGGAGGAAACGTCCATTACTCGACGGACCCACGCCAGCTTGCCGGTGCTGCTCTAGCCGTCCTGCCGGACATGAGCGCCATCACAGTGGTAATGCCGCTTCCGTACGCGATCACGGATATCGCGCTGTGCAATTGGATGCGGAAACCCGCTTGCGGATTCAGTATACACCTACCCGCAACGATGCTATCGAGCGTGGCGGGCCTCAGGCGTTCCTCCCGCCAGACAAGCGCGGCCTCCGAAGGCCGGCAAAGGGCCTCCGTCGCAAAACGGTGTTTCCAGCAGCATCGTACAATGTTTAATTCAGCCCAGCGAGAGACATCGTCCGACTGGAAATCATCTTGCGATTCCAAACCGAAATCCGTGAGCGGATTTGCGCCGCCGCCGCAATCGCCTTTTTCCTGCTGTCGGGAATGGCCTTCATCGGCAGCCTCGGCGTTGAAGCGGACGAGGCCTTGCCGGCCGGCCCGCTCTATCGACCCAAGTCCTGGTACTACGCCTGGCACTTCATCCACGCCCGTATACCGCTGATGCAAATGAGTTATCTGGGCACGCTGAAGACGTGGATCTGGCGGCCGGTTTTTCATTATTGGGGCACCGGTGTCTGGGCCTTGCGCTTCCCCGCCTTGGTGGTTGGAGCCGCCAGCATTTGGATCTTCTACCGTTTCCTGCGGGCCATTGTGGGTGCTCGCGCCGCAGTGGTTGGATGCGTCATTCTGGCCGCCGATTCCCAGTATCTGCTGACGACGACATTCGACTGGGGCCCAGTTGCGCTGCAGCACCTGCTGATCTGCGCGGGCCTGCTGGCGTTGGTGAGATTTCACGGCTCGGCCAAGTCTCTGTGGCTGGCCGCGGGCTTTTTTTTCTTCGGCCTGGCGGTTTGGGACAAAATGCTTGCAATGTGGATGCTCTCGGGGCTGGCGATTGCGGCCCTGGCGACGGTGCCGCGCCAGATTCTGGCGGCGTGGAGCTGGCGGCGTCTGGCGATTGTCACGCTCGCTTTCCTGGCTGGCGCATTTCCCGTGGTGCTCTCCGGCATCCACGACCATTTCGCGGCATTGCGCGAGAACGCCGGACGGACGGTGGACGAGTTTCCCAAGAAAGTCACCATACTGCAACGCAGTATCGACGGGGAAGTCCTGTTTGGCTACATGTTTGCCGAGGACGAGCAAACGGCCGTGCCGCGCGCCGCCGCCAACCTGGCCGAGCGCCTCAGCGGCGAGGTTTCTGAGCGCTTTGGCCACCCGCGGACCAGCCTGCAGCTTTATGTTTGTTTGCTGGCTCTGGTGTTGGCGCCGCTGGCCCGCGGCCGGGACCTGAGGGCCATCCTGTTCGCGCTTATGGCGATGGCGGTCGCGTGGATCCAAATGGCCACCACGCGCGACGCTGGTGGCAGCGTGCATCACACCATCCTGTTATGGCCCCTGCCGGCGATGATGGTGGCGGTCTCGTTCGCCGCGGCCTCTCGGCGGCTGGGCCGTGCCGGTATTCCGGCAGTTGCCGTCATTTTGGCACTATTAGCAGCCTCCGACGTTCTGGTCACCAACGAGTATTTCCGGGCATCCGTGCGCAACGGCGGCAGCCGCACCTGGAGCGACGCCATCTTTCCACTCTCCGCGGATTTGATGGCGACGCGCCCGGCCGCCGTTTACTGCGCCGACTGGAATATCCTGGAAAGCCTGCGGCTGCTGGACCGTGGCGCGCTGCCGCTGCTGAACGGGATGGACCCGGCTCCAGCGCCGGACATCAGCCTGGCCGACCGCCAGGTGCTGCTCGAAAGGATCTCCGCGCCCGACGGTGTTTGGGTGACGCACATTCCCGATTTTGAGTTTTTCCCCGCTATCCGTCCGCGGTTGGACCGTTTCGCCGCGGCCGCCGGTTTCGAACACCGCCTGCTGCAAGTCGTGCGCGACAGGCACGGGCGCCCCACCTTCGAGGTATATCGTTTTCAAAAGCAGGCAGAGCCGTAGGGAACGGGCCGGCTCCCGCGCGCGTTGGATATAATGAAGCTCGCATCGCATGAAATTCGATATCGAAGCAGACTGGGCGCTCAACCTGCTTTGCAATTACGATTGCGCCTACTGTTTTTCCCGCGCTTCCACCGAGCACCCCTTGGTCGGACGAATGTCGCCGGAAGAGTACTTGGACTTTTTCGATTCCACCGGGAAAACCTGGTTGCTGCACCTTACCGGCGGTGAGCCGTTCTTTCACCCCGATTTCGTCCGTCTATGCCGGACGCTGACGTCGCGGCATTACATTTCCCTCAATTCCAATCTCTCCTCCAGCCGTGTGCGCGAGTTCGCGGCGGAGATCGACCCCGCTCGTGTCCGGTACGTTCATTGCGGCGTTCACGTGGAAGAGCGCGACCGCCGGAATGCCTGGCGGAATCTGCAGTCCAATCTTGCGTGCTTGCTGGACCGTGGCTTTCCGCTATTCGCATCTCAGGTGATGACCCCGGCCGCGTTTGCGGAATTTCCGCGCGTGGCCGATTTATTGGCGAAAGCACGCGTTCCATTGATGCCGAAGGCCCTCCGCGGCTCTCACCAAGGCCGCTGGTACCCGCAGGCTTACACCGAAGACGAGCGCACGCAGTTCCGCCGCTTCTCGGAGCAAGCCGAACGGATCGCCGCGACCAATCCGTGGCAGCCCGATCTCCATGGCGCAACGATCAATCCGCTTCTCGACCGCGATTATCTCGATGGAGTCCCCGATTTCACGGGCATTCCATGCTCCGCGGGCAGGATTTCGGTTTCTATCGGCTATGACGGAAAAATTTTCCGCTGCGGCCAGAAAACGATTCTAGGCAATATTTTCGACCGGCGGCTCGATCTGTTTGCGGAAGACCGGCCTTGTGATGACGAGTACTGCTTCTACTGGTGCCTGCGGTATTCGCGCTTCGAAAAAGACGCGGCGGCGAATTATCCACGGTGCGGCGCGCCGAGCAGGTTGAAGCAGACGTTGGTTACCATCCGCGGCGTGCGCCGGGAGATTGGGAACCGGATCGCGGCTCTCTCTCAGCCGGGGCGGCCTTGACTCCGGCGGTGTCTGTGATAATTCCCACCGCTCACCGGCCGCAACTGGTACTTCGTGCGGTGAGCGGCGTGTTGGGGCAAACCATGCGCGAGATCGAAGCCATCGTCGTAGTGGACGGCGACGACCCGGCGACTATGCAGGCCCTGGCTTCGATCGGCGATCCCCGTTTACGTGTGCGTGCGTTGCCAAAACGCGTGGGCAGCGCGGGCGCCCGCAATGCGGGCGTAGCCGAGGCCCGCAGCCGCTGGATCGCGTTTCTCGACGACGACGACGAGTGGTTTCCCCGCAAGATCGAGATCCAGTTGCAAACCGCCGAACAGTGCGCGTACCTGCACCCGATCGTCTCGTGCCGCTTCTTGGCGCGCAGCGAGCAGGGCGACATGGTCTGGCCCCGCCGCATTCCGGCTGCGGACGAGCCAATCGGCGAGTATTTGCTTTGCCAACACGGTCTGCGCGGCGGCGAAGGAGTAATTCTGACGCCGACTATTCTTACCACCAAGGACCTGCTGCTCCAGATTCCCTTTGGACAAAACCTACCGAGGCACAACGACACTGACTGGCTGTTGCGCGCTGTGGCCGTCGAAGGTGTGAAAGTCGTGTTTGTGCTTGACCTGGAGCCGCTGGGCATCTGCCATATGGATGCCGACCGACCGCGAATCAGCAACACGGCCGATTGGCGGTATTCTCTCGACTGGATCGAGGCGCATCGCGGCCTGGTGACGCGGCGCGCCTATGCATCGTTCGTGTTGACCTCGGCGAGTTCCACGGCCGCGCGGGGCAGCCACTGGAGGGCGTTCTGGCTGCTGCCGTGGGTGGCATTTGCAAATGGCAAGCCTCGCTTCATCGATCTCCTGGCGCATCTTGCGATCTGGCTGGTTCCTGTCAAACTTCGAAGCCGCCTCTCGGTTTTGCTGGACACCAGACGAAGAGCAGTTGCGCGGCGGACCGCCGCGCTGGGTCCGGCCGGCCCCGGGACAATCGCATGACGGAGCCCGAAATCCGCATCTCGGTAGTTCTGTCCACGCGCGATCGAGCCGGTGTAATCCAGGACGCGGTCCGCACCATCCTGCAGAACGACCATCCCGATTTTGAAGTTGTCATCGTCGACCAGAGCGCTGACGGTACTACGGAAGTCGCTCTCGCTCCGTTCTTGAGCGACCCACGCCTACGCTACCTGCGCAGCGTCACCGCGGGCAAGACGGTGGGACTGAACCTCGGAATCCGCGCGGCGCGCGGCGCGCTCGTCCTGTTGACGGATGACGATTGCCAGGTTCCAACCGATTGGCTCCGCCAGACCGAAGCCGCATTTGCCGTGGACGGCAGAATCGGGATTGTGTTCGGCAACGTTCTTCCCGCTTCCCACGACCCTGCGCTGGGCTGCATTCCGGCGTACATCCGGCAGCAACCGTTTCTGGCCCGAGGCGTTCGGGACAAGAACCATGTTGAAGGACTGGGCGCATGCATGGCAGTGCGGCGGTGTGTGTGGCAGTCCCTCAGCGGCTTCGATGAGATGTTGGGAACAGGTTCGCGATTCAAAGCCGCCGAGGACGGGGATTTGGCTCTGCGCGCCCTGTCGGCCGGCCACTGGATCTACGAAACGCCGGCAGTCTGGGTGACGCATTACGGGCTCCGGAATTGGGAGCAACTGCCGGCCCTGATTTACAGCTACTGGTACGGAACCGGTGCGATGCTGGCGAAGCCGGTTAAGACCGGACCGTGGCGGATACTGCCCCTGCTGCTGCGGCTCGCGGCCAAATTCGTCCTGGGGCGCTCCACCGTTGGCGCCAGCCTGGGCCCGCAGCGCAGAAGACTCGCCAAGCTGCGGTCCTTTGGCTGTGGCTTCCTGGCAGGCGCAGGCGTCCCCGTCGACAAAAAGACCGGTCTCTTTGTCCGGCCCACGCCAGCCTCCGGGCTGGAGGTTCGTTCGCAGCTATAGGTGCACTGCCGATTCTGAGCGGCGTCAACCCGCCACTGGCATTCACGCCGCGCCCTTCCAAGCCAATCCGCGCCGAAGAGTTATTGCGCGAGATGGAACGTGTCCGGCTAAGTTGTGCCGCACCGATTGCGGTCGAACGCTGAGGGCTCATCCGCGCGGTACGGCGGCGCCAGAGGTGGGCACCACAAGCCGATCGGCACGCAGGACCGTGAGAACTCCAGCTCATGACGTTTCCCATGCACGAAGCCCGCCCGGCTTACGAAGCAAATGGAGGCCGCAAACCGGGCTGACGGTCCTGCTGTTCTCTGGGGGCAAGCGCGATGCTCAGTAACCTTGCTCTTGCAGCTTGTCTATGGTCAAGCCGGTCTTGACGTCGAGTTTGCGGAGGAGCTTTTCGACGTGCTTGGCAAGGATGTCGCACTCGATATTGACACGAGCGCCGGGACGATACGTGCCAAGCGTGGTGTTGCGGTACGTGTGGGGGATGATGGTGACGCTGAGTGCATCGCCCTCCAGCGCGGCGATCGTGAGGCTGATACCGTCGATGGCGATGGAGCCCTTGTAAACCAGAAACGGGTCGAGCGCCGCGGGCACGCGTATGCGCAGCCACCAGTTGTCTTCGCCCAGGGCTTCGAGCGAAAGGAACTCGCCTGCGCCATCCACATGCCCCTGCACGATGTGGCCGCTCAGGCGGCCGTTCGGCGATAGCGGGCGCTCCAGATTCACGCGCGAGCCGGCGCGCAGATCGCCCAGGTTGCTGAGGCGCAGCGTCTCGGGC
>CAZFOP010000237.1:0-6201 GCA_964520085.1 uncultured Solibacteraceae bacterium
GAAGCTGGCATTCTACCACTGAATTACTCCCGCGCTCTGTCAAATCAGCTGGTTACTTAGCTGAATCCATTGGACAGGCTGGGCCAAAGCCCAGTCTATTCTGTCCATGCCGTCTATCCAATTCTACCCGTTTGGTCGCCAAAATGGACAGCAAAACAAACAGCACGACAGCTTGAGAATCTCGCGTTGTGCGATTCCCATACCGTCCATCTTGCTCTCCAAAGCTCGTTCCAGGCACACTATAGCACAGATGTGATCCGTAAGCAGGCCATCGGCTCCTTCGTCTCCGCTCTTGCCCGAGTTGCCGCGCGTGCACAGTTGATCGCGTCCGGGAGGAACTCGACGACCGTGGCGTCGACGAGGCGATGGTCTACCCATACTTGCAACGCTACGATGATTGTGTGGCCGCTGGCTGCCGACGAACGAAGGGGTGGCCCACCAAGGGCTGTACATGGGGGCTGCAATCCGGTTAGAATTTCCAACCATGAAGCTATCGCTCCTCATTGTGCCGTTGCTCTCGGTTGCGCTCGCCTTCGCGGCGCCGCCGCAGCCCGCTGTCCCGGTTATTTTCGACACCGACATCGGTAACGATGTGGATGACTGCCTGGCGCTTGCCATGCTCCACGCGTTCGCCTCCCGCGGCGAAATCCGCCTGGCCGCCGTCACCATCACCAAAGACAATCCGTGGGCAGCCCGGCTGGCCTCGGCCATCGACACCTTCTACGGTCGTCCCAACGTGCCAATCGGCGTGGTCCGCGACGGCCAGACAAAGGATGACGGATATCTCAAGAAAGCGCTCGATGCCGGGCACTACCCTTATCGCGACGATTCGGAAGACGCGGTCACCGTGCTGCGCCGGGTGCTCGAGTCGGAAATGGATTCGAGCGTCGTGCTTGTCCAGGTGGGCTTCAGCACCAACCTGGCGCGCCTGCTCGATTCGCCCGGAGGCCGCGCGCTGGCCGCCCGAAAAGTGAATCGCCTGGTTTTGATGGCTGGAGACTTCACCGGCGGTGGACCGGAATACAATGTCAAGACCGATATTCCCGCGGCACAGAAGTTGGTGGCCGAGTGGCCCGGCCCGGTCTATTGGAGCGGGTTTGAGGTGGGCCGCACCATCAAATACCCAGCTCGCAGCATCGAGCGCGACTTCGGCCCGCCGGGAGCGAACCCGGTGGCCGACTCCTATCGCAACTACCTCGCCATGCCCTATGATCGTGAAACCTGGGACTTGACGGCCGCGCTCTACGCCGTGCGCCCCGCCGATGGCTACTTCACCGCTTCCGCGCCGGGCCGGGTCACGGTGGACGCGCACGGCACGACCACCTTCACGCCCGGGGACGGTGGCCAGCATCGCGTCCTCTCGGTCAACGACGAGCAGCGCGCGCGAATTCGCGAAGCTTTCCTGTGGCTGTGCACGCAGCCGGCCCGCTAGCGGGCGACACGATCGGATTTTGACGCCCGGGTAACAGCGTCGGCAGCAGCGGTGTCGCCCGCCTCGCTGGGGGAGAATAGGCTCATGAGTCTCACCAATCTGTTGCTGGGCCGCCCGTTGGCGACCGAGGAAGAGAAAGCCGAACGGATAACGCCCCGTAAGGGTATTCCCATTTTCGGGCTGGATGCGCTCAGCTCCGCCGCCTACGGGCCGGAAGCTGCACTGACGCTTTTGATTCCTCTGGGAATGGCTGGAGTGGCTTACATAGTCCCCATCAGCATCAGTATCATCATCCTGCTGTCCATCGTGTACTTCTCCTACCGCCAGACCATCATGGCGTATCCGCAGGGCGGCGGATCGTACACGGTCGCCAGCGAAAACCTGGGCGTGTGGGCCGGACTGCTGGCCGCTGCCTCGCTGATGGTGGACTATGTCCTGACTGCGGCGGTGGGCATTTCGGCTGGCGTGGGTGCCCTGATTTCGGCCGTGCCCTCGTTGGAGAAGCACACGCTGGCTCTGTGTCTGGCGATTCTGATTGTCGTAACGCTGGTGAATCTTAGGGGCGTCAGCGCAACCGGCGGTATCTTCCTTGCTCCAACCTATCTGTTCATCTTCTGCCTGCTGGGGATGATTGCGCTGGGTGTCATCAAAACGCTTTTGGCCGGTGGGCATCCCGTCCCGGTGGTCACTCCACCCCATCTGGCTGCTGCCACCGAAGCTCTGGGGATATGGCTGCTGCTGCGGGCGTTTGCGAGCGGCTGCACGGCCATGACCGGCGTGGAGGCCGTAAGCAATGGCGTGATGGCCTTCAAGGAACCGGCCTCCGTCACCGCGCGCCTCACACTTACGCTGGTAATCGGAATCCTCGCCGTGATGCTGGCAGGCATCGCATTTCTGGCGAAAGCGTATGGCATCGCTGCCACCGCCCCCGGCGAGGCGGGCTATCAGAGTGTGCTGTCGCAGTTGCTCGCCGCCATCACGGGCAATGGCATCTTCTATGGCGTGAGCATCGGGTCGATTCTGGTTGTTCTCGCGTTGTCGGCGAACACGGCCTTCGCCGATTTTCCGCGCCTTGCCCGAGCCATTTCGCAGAACGGCTTCCTGCCGCATGGCCTGGCGATACGCGGCCGCCGGCTGGTTTACACCCAAGGGGTCTACGCGCTGGCCCTGTTGGCCGGCGCGCTGCTCATCGTATTCGGCGGGGTTACCGACCACCTGATTCCCCTTTATGCCGTTGGCGCATTCCTGGCCTTCACGCTCTCCCAGGCCGGCATGGTGATGCATTGGAAGCGCGTGCGCGGCCCCGGCTCGTCTCGAAGCATGGTCGTGAACGGATTGGGAGCCGTCGCGACCGGGCTCACCGTGATCGTCGTACTGGTCGCGAAGTTTACCGAAGGAGCTTGGATTACGCTCCTGCTGATTCCGGGGCTCATCATTATGATGCGGGTGGTAAAACACCATTACGAACAGGTGGCGGAGCAGGTCAACCTCGATGTACGATTGAACAGCGCGGATCTCGCCTCGCCGTTGGTTGTCATCACTGTCGATCGTTGGAGCCGCATTACGCAGAAAGCTCTGCGCTTCGCGATGGCGATCTCATCCGACGTCCTGGCAGTGCACGTCGTGACCGACCAGGAGTCCGATACGCTGTCGAGCCAGTGGGACGATCTGGTGGACGAGCCCGCGCGACAGGCCGGGCGGGCTGGACCGGGTCTAGTGGTTCTCAAATCCCCTTACCGATTCGTCGTCCGGCCGATCCTCAACTACGTGCTCGATCTTGAAAAGGCCCATCCCCGGCGGCAGATCGCGGTACTAATCCCGGAGTTGGTCGAGCGCCGCTGGTATCTGAACCTACTACATAACCATCGCTCTGAGGTGCTAAAGGCCCTGCTCCTGTTCCAAGGCGAGCGGCGGATTACAGTGATCAATATCCCCTGGTATCTGGCCGACTGAGCCAGCCGTCGGGGACGACTGGTTAACAACGGCTGCGAAATCCAGGGATACAATTCTTCTCTGGCGTACCGCTGATTTCCGTTTCGTGGTGAACTGTAACAAGGAGATCCCCGTTGATCCACAAACCGATTTTTCTGATAGCCCTGCTCGCCGGCGCGACGGCGGTGCAGAGCGCCGAACCTGCTCGTGAGCGGCGCAATTTCGACGACGGCTGGAAGTTTTTCCTAGGCGACGCACGCGGCGCCGAACGGCCCGCGAGGGACGACTCTGCCTGGCGTAAGCTGCGGCTGCCGCACGACTGGTCCGTCGAGGCCGCTTACAGCGCCGCAAACGCCAGCGGAACCGGCTTCCTGCCTGGCGGTATTGGTTGGTACCGGAAGACATTCCAGCTTGCCGAATCGCTGCGCGGCCGCCGTGTCTTCCTCGCTTTCGACGGCGTCTATCGCGATAGCGACGTGTGGATCAACGGCCATCTGCTGGGGCACAGGCCTTACGGCTACTCGTCGTTCGAGTATGAGTTAACGCCGCACCTCCACTTCGGCGCGGCGCCGAATGTGGTGGCCGTGCGCGTGGATCATTCCGTGGCCGCGGATTCGCGCTTCTACGCCGGCAGTGGAATCTACCGCCATGTCTGGCTCACTGTCACCGCGCCCGTGCATGTGGCGCACTGGGGAACCTATATCTACACGCCCGTGATTGGCGACAAGCAGACCCTGGTTTCGATCGAGACCACCGTAACAAACCAGTCAGCGGCGGAGGCGGTGCTGCGGCTGACCACCGTCATCGAGGACCCGACTGGCCATGAAATCGCCACGGTCTCGACTGACGGCAGTCTGGCGCCAGGTGGTAGCCGCGTCTTCCCGCAGCAGACCGCCGCGCCCTCGCCCAGGCTCTGGCGGCTCGACGAGCCCAGCTTGTACACTTCCGTGACGCGCGTCTTCGTCTCGGGAACGCTGGCCGACGAAACTCGCACGCCGTTCGGCATCCGCTCGATTCGTTTCGACCGCGACCGCGGCTTCTTCCTCAACAGAGCGCCGCTCAAGCTCAAGGGCGTCTGTCTCCACCACGACCTCGGCGTGCTGGGCGCGGCTTTTTCCGAAGCCGCTCTGGAGCGCCGGCTGAAACTGCTCAAGGAACTCGGCGTCAACGCCATACGCTGCTCGCACAACCCGATGGCGCCGGAGGAGTACGATCTGTGTGACCGATTAGGCCTGCTGGTGATGGACGAAGCCTTCGACGAATGGACCGGCGGCAAGCACAAATGGATCCAGGGCTGGAACGCCGGCACACCCGGCACGCGCGGCTACCACGAGGTGTTCGAGGAATGGGCCGACCGCGACCTGGCCGACATGGTCTTTCGCGACCGAAACCACCCGTCCATCGTGCTCTGGAGCATCGGCAACGAGATCGATTACCCGGGCGATCCCTTCGGACACACACTTGGCCGCGACGGGCTCCAGCCGGGCATGCGCGATGCCGCCGAACTGGTTCCCACCGCGCGCCGTCTGATCGCCGACGTAAAGCGTCTCGACGGTACGCGCCCTGTGACGCAGGCGCTCGCCGACACGCTGGCCTCCAACGCGACTGGCCTTGCCAGCCTGCTGGACGTGGTCGGCTATAACTACCTTGAGCAGTATTACGCGCGCGACCATCTGACTTACCCGAACCGCGTCATCTATGGCAGCGAAAACTCACACAGTCTAGAGGCCTGGCGAGCGGTGGCTGAAAACGACTACGTCGCTGGCCAGTTCCTGTGGACCGGCGTCGACTATCTCGGCGAGGCCACCAGTTACCCATCGCGCGGCAGCTCCGCTGGGCTATTGGATCTTTGCGGTTTCCGCAAGCCGCTCGGGTATTTCCGCGAGGCGCTGTGGAGCGATCGTCCAATGGTCTATATGGCTGCGCGCGAATCCGCCGCCGCGGACGCGCCCGCTGGCCGCCCTGCGCCGCTGGTGGAACATTGGAACTGGGCCGGCGACGCGCGGATGGTCGTTCCCGTCGAGGTCTACACCAACTGCGCTTCGGTTGAGCTGTTCCTGAACGGCCGCTCGCTCGGCGAGAAGCCCATCGCGGACCGTCTGGACCCGGTGCTGCACTGGGACGTGCCGAACCTGCCCGGCGTGCTGCGGGCCATCGGCAAGCGCGATTCCCGCGAAGTCGCGCGCTTCGAACTGGCCACTGCCCGTGCGCCGCATCATATCGAGTTGACGCCCGACAAGACCGCGCTCGCCGCCGGCGGGCAGGACCTGTCAAACATCGCCATACAAATCGTGGATGCCGAAGGCCGGCGCGTATATCGGGCTGGCGTTACGGTAGAGGTCGAAGCCACCGGAGCGGGCGAACTGGCCGGCCTGGACACAGGCGACCTCGCCGACCTCAGCCCCGTCCACGCCAACCACCGCAAGACGTATCAGGGCCGCGCCCTCGCCACCGTGCGCGCCGGCGTCGCCCCCGGCCGCATCGCCGTTCACGTATCCGCCGCCGGCCTGCCGCCTGCCGAAGCGGAGATTACAGTGGAGTAAACGGGACCAGCCGGCTGGGTTTGTGATCGCGCTCGTTGACGTAGCGCAGACCCTGTGTCACCGCTATCCCGGCGCCCTTGCCAGTGCTCCGGCCGCTGCGCCGTTGTCGCCGATCGCGGTCCATAGGTCGGCGGTCTGTTGCCACCAATAGAAGTCGTGACATGTCACCCAGGACTCCTTCGCGAAAAAACGCCTCGGGTGAACTTACTCGAATCACACGGACTCACTCTTCGCCGTTCGCTAGCCCAACTTCCGCACTTGAACGGGCAAGTCCTTTCCCTGCAACGCGAGTAT
>CAZFOP010000238.1:0-6195 GCA_964520085.1 uncultured Solibacteraceae bacterium
TCCTCGACAAGGAAATGACGGTGGTGCGGAATGAGTTCGAGGCGGGCGAGAACAGCCCCGTCAACATCCTGTACCAGCGCCTGCTCGAAACCGCGTACCTGTGGCACGCATACGGCCACCTGCCGATCGGCAACCGCTCCGATATCGAAAATGTGCCCATCGAGCGGCTGGCGGCTTTCTATCGCAAGTACTACCAGCCCGACGATGTAGTGCTGACTATCGCCGGTAAGTTCGACCAGACCACCATCCTGCAATGGGTGGCGGATACGCTGGGCCGTATTCCGCGGCCGGCCCGCACGCTGGAGGCGACTTACACGGTCGAGCCCACGCAGGATGGCGAGCGCTCCGTGACGTTGCGCCGTGTGGGAAGTATGCAGGCTGAGGGAGTGATGTATCACGTTCCGGCCGGCAGTCATCCGGATTCAGCGGCGCTCGAAGTGCTCTCCGAGGTGTTGGGCGACACGCCGTCCGGGCGCCTATACAAGGCTCTCGTCGATAGTAAGAAGGCCGCCAGGGCCGGCGTAGAGCATCTCGAGATGCGCGACCCGTGCGTCTTAGTGGCTTTCGCCATCTTGGGTCCGAACCAGGATTTGGACGATGTGCGCACGATTCTTTTGAAGAACGTCGAGGGTCTGGCCACCGATCCGCCCAGTAAAGAGGAAGTGGAACGCGCGAAAACGAAGATTCTGAAACAGATCGATCTCGCTATGACGGATACGCAGGAGATTGCGCTGGCGCTGAGCGAAGTGATTTCCGAGGGCGACTGGCGTCTGCTGTTTTTGGAACGCGACGAAATCAGGAACGTCACTCCCGAAGACGTACTGCGCGTGGCCAAGGCATATCTCAAGCAATCCAATCGCACGTTTGGTGAGTTCATCCCCGACAAGACGCCGGATCGGGCCGAGATCCCCGCGGCGCCGGACCTGGTTGCGGTGTTCAAGAACTACAAAGGCGGCGAGCAGGTTTCCCAGGGCGAGGTATTCGATCCGGCGCCGGCCAACATCGCGGCCCGGACGAAAAGGGTCAAGCTGGCGAATGGAATGACGCTGCTGCTGCTCCCGAAGCAGACCCGCGGCGGCACGGTTCACGTGCAACTGGGCACCCGCTTCGGCGATGAAAAATCGCTGGTGAGCAAGGCGGCGGCGGCGGAGATGGCGCGCAGCCTGCTGATGCGCGGAACCAAGACCAAGTCACGGCAGCAGATCCAGGACGAGATGGACCGGTTGAAGGCACAACTGAACGTAGGCGGCAGCGTGACCGGTGTCAGCGCCAGTATCGAGACTGTCGAGGCCAACCTGCCTGGCGCATTACGGTTGGCGGCCGAGATTCTGCGCGAGCCGTCCTTCCCCGAAAGCGAATTCGAACCGGCGCGGCAGACCCGTCTGGCCGGCCTGGAAGCGGCCAAGACCGAGCCTCAGTCGCTCGGTGCCCTCGAATTGCAGCGCCATTTGAGACCGTACCCGCGCGGCGACGTTCGCTACGTCAGCACGATTGACGAACAGATCGAGGATCTGAAGAATCTCACGCTGGACGATGCCAGGAAATTCTACGCGCAGTTTTATGGCGGCGACCGCGCCGAGCTGGTCGTCGTGGGGCAGTTCGACGAGGCGGCGATTGGGAAGCTGGCCGGCGAACTTTTCGGCGATTGGAAGAGCGCCAGCCACTTCGAGCGCGTGCCGGAACCATACAAGCGGGTGGAGGCGATCGACCGCAAGATCGAAACGCCCGACAAAGAGAACTCGGTATTCATCGCCGGCATGAACACGCCACTCGCGATGGACGATCCCGACTACGCCGCCGCGATGATGGCCAACCGGCTTTTCGGCGGCATGTTCTCGTCGCGTCTGGTGCGCCGCATTCGCGACGCGGAGGGACTCAGCTATGGCATCAGGTCGTCGATTGCCGTGCCCAACGAGTATGATGGCGCGACGGTTTCGGTCTGGGCCATTTGCGCCCCTAAGAACGCTGCCAAGGTGGAAGCCGATGTCCGCGAGGAACTGGCCCGCGCGGTTAAGGACGGTTTCACGGAGAAGGAATTGGCGCCGGAGAAGAAAGCGTGGAAGGATGAGCTGACCTTAGAGCGGAGCGAAGACGGGTCGCTGGCGGGTCTGCTGCTGAACCGCGAGCGGTTTGGCCGGACCATCGAATTCGATGCGGCATTGGAAGCCAGGATCGACAAGCTCACGGTGGACGAGGTGAACGCCGCGTTCCGCAAGCACGTGGTGCCGGACGCGTTCAGCTACGTCAAAGCCGGCGATTTCAAGAAAGCCGGCGTGCTGCAAGCGCCGTAGGCGGATAGCGAAAAGCTGTAAGGAAGTTATGGCCGCGGATGAATACAGATAAACACTGATAAGAATAGACGCAGACAAGCTTCTTGAGTTTTACGCTTCATCCGTGTTTATCTGTGTTCATCCGCGGCCCAAAGTGAAATCACCATGTCGAAAATCAGATTGGCGGTAATCGGGGCGGGGCAGTTCGGCCGCAACCATTGCCGTGTCGTACAGGAATCGGAGCGCGCGGAACTCGTCCACATTGTGGATACCGATCGGACGCGTGCCGAAGAAGCTGCTGCGGCGCACGGGGCTGTGGCGCTTACGGATGTGCGCGAGTTGGCGGGCAAAGTCGATGCCGCCATCGTCGCCGTTCCCACCAGCGCGCATGAGGCGGTGGCCTGCGCGCTGATCGAGGCCGGCATCGACGTGCTGGTCGAGAAGCCCATTGCTGTGGACGCTGCCGCAGCCGGCCGCATCGTCGACAGCGCGGCTCGCAATGGCCGCGTGCTGCAAGTGGGTCACCTGGAGCGTTTCAATCCAGCGGTGCGGGAGTTGGAGCGCCGCGCCACTGTGCCGCTGTTTTTCGAGATCCATCGCTTGAACCTGTTTAGCGCGCGCAGCCTGGACGTGGACGTGGTGCTGGATTTGATGATCCACGACGTGGACATCGTGCTGGCCCTGGCTGGGACCGAACCGGCGGAAATTCGCGCTGCCGGCATCCGCATTCTCTCGCCCAAAGTGGATATTGCCAACGTGCGGTTGCAATTCCCCAACGGCTGCGTCGCCAATCTGACCGCCAGCCGGGTTTCCACCGAGCGGGTGCGCAAACTGCGGCTCTTCCAGCCGCGGCAGTATCTGTCACTCGATTATGCGCGCCAGGACTTAACCGTTTTTTCGGTGGATGCCGCGCGCCAGATCGGCTTTCAGCAAGCGCCCGTCGAAAAGGGCGAGCCCCTGAAACTGCAATTGGAAGCCTTTCTGGACGCAGTGGAAAATCGAACCGTGACGAAATGTTCCGGGGCCGCGGCGCGTCAAACACTCAGTGTGGCACTGGCGATTCTTGATAAAATCGAAGAGCACTCGCAAGTGGTCTCGGACACACTGACCGCGGGATGGAAACCGTAGCAAATCAGCCGATTGACGTCGAACTGCACCTGCTGACCGACTGGAGCGATCCCGGCGCGGGCGCGCGCCGGCGCAAAGCTGCGCTCGCCACCATCGCGATTCATGTGGTAGTGGTGGTGGCGCTGTTCACGCTGCCGGACAGTTGGACGCAAGGGCCGCGGCAGGCGCTGGAGCGCACCATCATGCCGCTCATCGAGCCTCCCACCGAACTCACCCAGAAGGATCCCAATCGGAGTAAAGTCACCGCGGAATTCGAGGTGCGCTCCTCCGTCGAACGGCAGCGCGTGGAAATGCCGCAGACGCCGCCAGCCGCGCCGCACGAGAAGCCGCGGCCGTTGGTGGTACCAGCGGCGCCCGCCGCTCCGCCGGCGCTGCCCGAGCCTCCCAAGATCGAGACCGCCAAAGCGCCGCCCAAACCAGAGCTGCCGCAGTTCGTCCAGGTGCAACCGCAGATTCAGGCAGCGGAACAGCCCAAGCTTACGTTAGAAAACGCTGGCCAGGCCGCGCCCTCCGGACAGGCGACGGGACGCGTGCCGATGCCGCGCAGTTCGGTGGCGGAAGCGATCCAGGATGCGGTCCGTGGCGGAGGCTTCGGCGGCCGGATGGCGGTGGGCGATCCCGGTGCGTCGGATCCGTTCATCTACGGCGGCGGTGGCCGCCAGTCCGCTGCGCCCGGAATCCCCGGCGCCAACGTGGAGTTGAAGAGCGATCCGATGGGTGTTGATTTCCGCTCCTACCTGGTGCAAGTGCTCGCCGCCGTGCGCCGCAACTGGACGGCGGTGATGCCGGAAAGCGTTAGGCTCGGGCTTCGCGGCCGCGTCTCGATTCAGTTTGCGATTGGCAAGAGCGGTAGCGTGCTCAAGCTGGTATATGCGGAGCAATCCGGTTCGCGGCCGCTCGATGAAGCGGCCGTGGCCGGCATCAGCGCCTCCAATCCGTTTCCGCCGCTTCCCACTGAGTTCAAAGGCGAGCGCATCGTAGTGCAACTCAATTTCGCTTACAACATGCCGCGTCGATGAATAAGCGATTCACTGCCGCCATGGGAACGTACGCCCTGCTCGCCATCCTGGCTGGCTTCACCTTGGATGGCGGGCTGTTGCGAAACGCGGTCTGGGTCCTGATGGCCGGTCTCGCCATCAAGACTTACATCGCCTACCGCGCCGGCTGGTGATCGGGCGGCAGCCGATTTACAGTGCGGAGTGGCTTCGCCATCTCCTTGGGCCGGCTGGCACGTGTCCGCTTCGCCAGTGAATCTGCATTCGTACTGCCCCACCCGTTCCGTAAGGGATTCGCTCGAACCTCCTTCAGTCGATGGACCTGGCCACTTTCAACCCAGTTCGGGCCTGTCAACGCCAAGTAGAAATGTCCTATTGACAGGGTCCGGCAAGGGCGTATAATCCAACACCATGGCAACCACAGTGGCTATTCATGGCTTCCATCGTCATTTGGACTGGCGCGACTACCCAAAGGTCTCGGTGTCGAAGGACGACAATCTCGCCGCATGGACGCATACGGACATCAGCATCAACTATGAACACGTCAGTACGAGTGACAGTTGGTGGGTGACGTCCGTCAGCGTCACTCTAACTCTCAATTTGACCCTTTCGTGGGTGGTATCCGGACAAGAGAGCAAGCATCTGCTCAAGCACGAGCAAGTGCACTATGACCTCGCGGCTATCGCGGCTCGCGAACTCGCAGGACGGCTAGCCAAGCTGAAGGGAGATGGATCGCAGAAGCGGGACGAGGCTATCGCAGCAGTCGCGAATGAAGTCGCCGGTGACCTAAGCGCCGACGGTAAGGTTGTGGCACGAGGGCTTCTGCAAGAGGTCACGGATCTCTATGATACGGGCCCAGTGTGCGGAACCGCTCACGGCGACATCAAGCATCACAAGCATCAACAGATACGATGGGAACACCGCGTCGCCTGGGTATGCAAACACCCGGGAGGAGTCCTCGAACAACTCATGGCGTGTCCGCTGGAGCGGGGTGGAGTTCAGAGGCGAGCGCACCGCAGTGCGAATTGATTTCGCCTACAACGTGGCGCGCCGGTGAAAGAACGACTTGCTGCCGCCATGGGAACGTACGCCCTGCTAGCCATCCTGGCTGGCTTCACCCTGGATGGCGGGCTGTTGCGAAACGCGGTCTGGGTCCTGATGGCCGGTCTCGCCATCAAAACTTACATCGCGCGCCGCGCCGGCTGGTGAGCCGCGGTGCGGCGTGCGGACGGGCCTGTTCTTCGCTAAACCCGCCCGCGCCGGCGTTGCCGACTATTTGGTTGGCTGGCTCTGTGGCGTGTCCGGCGTGACGCGCCGCGCGAGTTGCAAGTTGGAATTCACTTTGCCGTATCCGTAGCCAATGCGGAAGGGCAGGGGACGCGCGCTCGGATCGTGGTAAGCCTTCTGCAAATCGGGCTGGATCAGATAACGGAAGCTGGCATAAGGATGCGTGTACTCACCGAAAAGCTGCACCTTCCATTGGTCGGGCGTGAAGAAATGGTACGGAATCCCCGAATCGTCCTGTAGCACCGCCTGGCTGTTGTCCAGGATCAGGCCGCGAATGGTCGAGAATTCGTCGCGGTGCGTCATGTACGATGTAGCCTTCAGAAGTGTCACGGATCCTTTTAGCCCAGCCGAGTACTTGACGAATTGCGGGTTCGTCTTGAGGTGCTCATCGTCCAGATTGATGGTCAGGTAGTACATCTGATGCACCGACTGGTCTTCGTCGGAGCGATACGAGATCTGCAACCCCTTGTCGCCGTATGGCGTGCGCGGCTTATAGCTGAGATCGCGCTCGATCA
>CAZFOP010000239.1:0-6193 GCA_964520085.1 uncultured Solibacteraceae bacterium
TTGGTTGTAAGCTTGTGGTTGAGATGAGACCGGTTGCGGTGGTGGGGATCGGCAAGACGGCTTTCGGCGCCTTCGCGGACAGGGGTCTGCGCAGCCTGGCTGTGGAGGCCGGCGAGAAGTGCCTGCGCAACGCACACGCGGCGCCGTCGCAGGTGGAGTCCTTCTACCTGGGGAATTTCGCGGGTCCTGCGTTCGTGGGGCAGAACCACCTGGCGCCGTATGTTTCGACGCCGCTGGGTATCCACGGTGTGCCGGCGACGCGGATTGAAGCGGCTTGCGCCTCGAGCGGTTCGGCCCTATTTCACGCGTGGACGGAAGTCGCGGCCGGCGTCTACGACCTGGTAATGGTGGTGGGCGTGGAGAAGATGACCTCGCGGCCCACCGCGCGCGTCAGCCAGATTCTGGCCGAAGCGGGCGATTACTCCGGCGAGATGATGGTCGGCTCGACCTTCGCTTCGCTGTTCGCGATGATCGCCCGGCGCCACATGCACGAGTTCGGCACCAGGAAAGAACACCTGTCCATGGTCGCGGTGAAGAACCACGCCGCGGGCGCGCTCAACCCGGACGCGCACATGCGCAAGGCGATCACGCTCGAACAGGCGATGAAGGCCAAGCCGATTGCCGAGCCTCTCAACTTATACGATTGCTCGCTGGTTTCCGATGGCGCGGCGGCGGTGCTGCTGGCGCCGCTCGAACGCGCCCGCGAATTCACGGCGAAACCGGTGCGGGTGCTGGGCATCGCGCAATGTTCCGATTACTTGGCGCTCGACCAAAAGGTGGACATCACCACCTTCCCGGCCGTCCGCCGCGCGGGCGAACAAGCGTACCGGATGGCTGGCGTGACGCCGCGCGAGATCGAGTTCGCTGAGTTGCACGACTGCTTCACCATCGCCGAAATCGTCGCCACAGAGGACCTGGGGTTCGTCGAGAAAGGACAGGGTGGTCCGTACGCGTTTTCCGGATGCACGGCGCTCCGGGGCGAGCGGCCGGTGAATACGAGCGGCGGGCTAAAGGCGAAGGGCCATCCCGTGGGTGCCACCGGGGCGGCGCAGATCTGCGATCTGGTGCTGCAGATTCGCGGCGGGGCCGGAGAACGGCAGATCGATCGGCACTCGCTCGGCCTGGCGGAGAACCTGGGCGGAAGCGGCGCCACCTGCGTAGTCACTATCCTGGGGGCGGCATGAGGAGCGGAACCGTCTACACAGAGACCGTGATCTGGGCGGCGCCGGAGGCATTCGCCGCGGACGTTCCCTACCAGACGGCCATCGTGGCGCTCGATGGTGGCGGCAGGGTGACCGCACGCGTGGCGGGAGACCGCGTCGCGATTGGCGACCGCGTGACGGAAGCCGAGCCGCGTGACGGCATCCCCTTCTTCCGCAAGGAGTGAGGACGTCCAAGATGCGGACGAGGAAGGCGACGGCTTACACTATCGGACCATCCCCAAAACAACTCCGGCTCACCACACGTACGTCGCGAGGATCCGCGGATGACCCGAAATGCGATTCTCCACGGGAACGCGCAACACAACCTGGAGATTCCTCTTTGGCCAGTTGGGGGGAAGTAGCCGGGCGGCCTCTGCGAAGTACTCCGGATTGCTGAGGAATTCACCCGCCCCTATGGTTCCGGACTGGGTGATACCGGCGGCGATGACTAACGGACGGTCGGTCGTGGTGTCGAGAATGCGCGACACGATCGCGTAATCGTACGGAACATCCCAGTTTGGCCAGGACCCGGTTAGCTTCCATTCCGTATTCTCGGGATGTTGACGATCGCGGACCATGGCGGTATCGTGCACCCCGTCCTTGATGAAGGTGTAGCGCATTTGGCCGGCGATACGGATAGTCCATGGGTTATCCCAAGCGCCGATCAGCACCGCCGGCGTGTCCCGCAGGTCCGCAAACGTCGTGGACCGCTCACCACGTACGTTATAGGGTTTGCGATATCTTTCCAGTAACGCCGCAATGCGAACCAGGCAGAAAGCATCGTCCAATGCCACATACCGGTCGCGCAAGATGATGAGATCCTCCTCGCGTATCGGATGGTGTGTGGAAGCAGTGCCGGGCGGCTTCTGGGCAATCAGCCCCTGAATCTCGTCCTGCGCTTCGGCGGATCTCAGATTGTACACAGCCGGCTGGCCCACGCAGATCATCACCGTGCCAGGCGATTTGAGCAGGGGGCCCCAGAGCTGATCGAGGTCGGAGCGTCTCCATCGCGGCAATACCAGGATCACAGAAAGGATCAGAACCACCACGGCAGCGGCGCCGCCGGCGACGATCCAATTCCACTGCCGCTTGCGAGGCTGCACCGGCGCGACCACCAGGCTCGGTTCCGTGAAATGGAACTCGGCGATGTAAGATCCGGACAGCAATTCGATGTGGACTTCGGATTCGTGCCCGGGCTCCTGGTAATACTGCGCCAGTTTCTTCCGAATCTCCGCCGCACTGGCTCGCACGATGGGGTCTTGACTGGTATCGTAATCGGCCTCACGCCCGAAGACCGCGATGCCAAGGGTGCGCTCCTTTAATGAGGCGGTATCGCCCACGAGGGTCCTCTCGGTAATATGCCGCAGCAGCACCTGGCAGCGGCGACTGCCCTTAAACAGGTGGCTGCCAAGGACACGCTCCAACAATAGCCGCACCTCCTCTGCCTTCTCCGGTGGCAGACGGGGCATCGGAACTTGAGGTTCAGGCTGTCGGGACATGGCCTTATGGTTCAATGACATAGTATCACAAGAATGGACAGTACATGTACTGTACCTTGATTATTTCACACCCTGTAACATCATGTAACGTAATGATTTAACACGGCAGAACAAGTTCGATACCGTAATGTCCTTATAACCACACGCCGGGCAGGTGTAATCTTTGGCGACAACCAGTCCGGGTGCGTCCGTCCACGTGGGAGGAAGGCAACCCGGGTGAAAATTGGATTTTCTTCCATTTACTAGGAGGTAAATGTGCAGAAGGTTAGCCTCAGAATAAGCATGTTCCTGTGTGTTCTCCTGGGAGTTTTCGCTTTCCAGGCGTTCGCGCAAGAAGCAACAATTGTCGGAACTGTGACCGACCCATCGGGGGCCGCGGTTCCGAATGCACCTGTTACGACGACAAACATCGAAACCAATCACGTCGTCCACGTCGTCACGAACAGCGAGGGCCAGTACTTGGCGCCCAGTCTGCAGATTGGGCACTACACCGTCCGCGTTGAAGCGGCCGGTTTCAAGAAAGCGGAGCAGAAGGACATCGTCCTGGCTGTGGGCGATCGCGTTCGCGCCGACTTCAAGTTGGAAATCGGCGCCACGCAGGAGAGCGTGACCGTCGAGGCGACGCCGGTAGCTGTTCAGACCGAGACCGGCGAGGTCAGCGACGTTATCACGAGCGAGCAGGTCACTCAGTTGGCCGTGAATGGCCGGTCCATTTATGGACTGACCGCGCTGGTCGCTGGGGCGTCCAGCAACATGCCGGACGTCAACACGCCGACTGCGGTCGGCGGCAACGCGACTGTCGCCTACAACGGCAACCGCAGTTCGCATAACATTTACTTGCTGGACGGCGGTGAGGATCTCGACCGCGGCGGCGCCGGCACGATGAGCGTCGCGCCTTCGATCGACGCCATCGGTGAATTCCGCACCCTGACGTCGAACTACAGCCCTGACTTTGGCTTGTCTTCGGCCGCTACCTTTACCATGGCGGTCAAGTCCGGCGCGAAGGACTTCCATGCTACGGGTTGGGAATTCGTCCGCAATGAAGATCTGGATGCCAACACGTTCTTTAACAACGTTGCTGGGGTGCCGCGGAACCTCGACCGGTACAACGTCTACGGCTTCAACCTGGGCGGCCCGGTATTCATCCCGAAGGTTTACAACAAGGACAAGAACAAGACGTTCTTTTTCTACAACCAGGAGTGGCGCAATATCGTTGCGTCCGGCGGGTTGAACACGACCGTCCCGCTAACCAGCCAATACGGCGGCAACTTCGGTTCGAAGACCATCGACGCCCCGTACGTTTGCCAGGTTTCTACGGCGCTCCAGACCAAGTTTCAGGCCGCCGGCCAAGCGCTGAGCGGATGCACCGGCGGGCAGCCGGATAAGACCAAATTGGTTGCCTTCACCAACAACACCATCCCCACTGGGCTACTGGACGCGAACGCGCAAGCCATGCTGAAGGCGGGCATTTTCCCGACGCCCAACAACGGCAGCGCCTTCATCGGTGGCGGCAATGCCAAGACCACGGTTCGCGAAGAAATCGTCCGCATCGACCACCACTTCACGGATAAGTTCTGGATTTTCGGCCATTGGGTTGATGACGCAGTGGACCAGGGTTTTGCTACCACGATGTGGAGCGGCGCCAACGTTCCGTCGACGGGCAACAGCTTCAGCAACCCGTCCTATAGCGGCGTCGTTCACTCCATCTACACCATCAGCACGACCCTGCTCAACGAGCTCGCGTTCAACTACAACGGCAACCGCATCAACATTCTGCCCACCTCGGCGGCGGCCGCGATTGCGAACCGCTCGACCGACGGCGTGAACATTCCGTTGCTCTTCCCCAGCGCGACCAACATCGGCGACCGCCTCCCGGCCATCAGCCTAGGTCAGCTTGGTACCGACTACACGCTGAACTGGGTGCCGTGGACCAACAAGGCCGACGACTATCAGGTTCGCGACGACTTCTCGTGGACCAAGGGCGCCCACCAGATCAAGATCGGCGCTAGCTGGGCCCTCTACAAGAAGATTCAGACCTACTTCGCCGACACGGAAGGCCAATTCGGCTTCAGCGGCAATTACACCGGTAGCGACTTCGCCGACTACCTGCTTGGCCTAGCCAGCAGCTACAGCGAAGACGGTTACCAGGGCGCCGGCCACTGGGACAACCAGTCGCCTGCTCTTTATGTGCAGGACAACTGGAAGGCCAGCCGCAAGTTGACCTTGAACCTCGGCCTTCGCTGGGATGGCATTCCGCACACCTACGAGGAATCCAACCAGCAGGCGAACTTCTATCCGAACCTGTATAACGTGGCCAACCGCGCCACGCTGTGCGGCGACAGTGTCTGCCCGACCAGCCCCGGCTTGGGAACCAGCCCGCTCGCCGCTCTTTCCAGCACGCAGCTTTACATGAACGGTATCGGCATTGCCGGACAGAATGGCATCCCGGATGGTCTGGTGAAGAACAACTGGTTGACCATCGGTCCGCGCATTGGCTTTGCCTACGACCCAATTGGTGACGGCAAAACCGTTATCCGCGGCGGCTTCGGCATGATGTATGAACGCATCCAGGGCAACGACCAGTACAACGGCGCGACCAACGTTCCCTTCGGCGCCACGGCCAACGTGAGCAACGTGCTGCTGTCCAACCCGGGCACCAGCATCTTGACCGGTTCCTCCTTGACGGCCCCGATCCCGATCGTCGGCATCACCGGCGACAACTATCAATACAAGGCGCCGGTCAGCATCCAGTTCAACGTCGGCGTGCAGCGTGAGTTGGCCAAGAACACCGTCCTGTCGGTTGCTTATGTGGGCACGCAGAACCGCCACCAGAACGAGTACACCGACATCAACAATCCGGATCCCAGCGTCCTTCCGCAGATCATCGCCGGCACGCTGGATCGCAACTATGCAGTCCCGTATGCCGGTTATGCCGGCATCAAACTGTCGGAGAACGACGAGAACGGTCACTACAACTCTCTCCAGACGACCCTGCATTCGCGCCTCACCAAGGACCTGACCCTCGATGGCGCCTTTACCTACTCGAAGGCGATTGACCCGGTCAACACGGCGGGTGGTAACGGGGACATGACGACGGTTTCCGACCCGTACAATCGCGCCTATGACAACGGCCCCAGCGGCCTCGATCGCCGCGCCGTGCTCGTCACCACCTTCGTTTATGACCTGCCGATTCTCCGCGGCAACAGCGGCACGCGCCTCCTGCGCGCCACGCTGGGCGGCTGGGAAGTTTCCGGCATCGTCACCGCCGAGACCGGCATGCCGCTCGGCATCACCCTCGGCGGCAACGAGGGCAGCAATGGTCTCGCCAATGCGACAAATCGGCCCGATGTCAATGGAGCCGTCTCTTTGCCCCACAGCTTCACCCAATGGTTCAATGCGTCGGATTTCTCCCTACCCGCGCCAGGCGATTGGGGAAACCTCGGTCACAACTCCGTCTATGGCCCCGGCCGCGACAACTGGAACCTGTCGCTC
>CAZFOP010000240.1:0-6168 GCA_964520085.1 uncultured Solibacteraceae bacterium
AACGGATTTCGGAAGGGTCGTCGGTCTGGAAGTTCCGGCCGCAGATGCAGGTGAACTCGTAGACGGAGTAAGTTGGCATGGTTGGTCTCCGATGGCTCTCTTCAACGACCCATGCCGCGGCCTTTGGCGCGCTGGTGAGCGTCGCGCATCCGGCTTCGGGATTTGGATTCTGCGCAGTGGGCGACAGAGGGGAACACCCCACGCAATACTGGGAACTGGGCACGTCAGGCCGGACTCGACGCGCCCCATTCGAATTCGCTCCCATGCGTGGCGGGTGGTGAAAATGCTGTGCTCGTTTCTGAGCAAGAAGCGGACCCAATTCGATCATAGGGAGGACTCACCTTCGCATTGGCCAGCATCGCCCTAGTCGAATTCCTATACACGCGTTTCAGCTCCCAAACTATTCAAATTGTCCTTGACAAATTGATTCGTTGGCTTATTCTATTCTCTTACTACCACGAGTACTGGAACCACCCCAAGAGTTTCGGAGGATTCATGTTTCAGCGCCTGCTAGTCGCTCTATTGGCGCTCGCGTCCGTTGTGTGTGCGCAGCGTCAGGTAGATCCCAAGTTCACTTACAGCCGGGTGATCTGCGTGGTTCCCTTCGTTGGACAGGGTACCGCAGCGGACCCCAAGCGGCCCGAGTACGCTCCGTGGCCTGCTTCCACTGACCCGGCTGGAATCATCGGATTCAGCTTCCTTCCGAGTGATGACGGGAAATCCGCCGTAGTGGAATTCGTCGCTCTCCACCGCGCGGCGTTTCAGGCGCTGTTCGATGACAAATCAATTACGGTGTTCGAGAAGGGGGTCGTCGGCAAAAGCACCATTGAGGCCACAGTTCAAAAGTATCGCAAGGGTTTCAATCTCGACACTTTCGGGGTGGTGATGCCATGAACAGACTTCGTCTTGGCGCGCTCCTCCTGCTGTCCACGCCTGGCTGGGCAGCTTACCAGTATTACCTTACCGACAACCTCACCGACATCAATGGCGCGAATTGGTCCACCAATGGGAGCGTGGGCGCCTCGTCGCTCGGGCTGGCCGCTTCGGAGACCGGCGGCGGCGCGCTGATTTCGCGCGTTCCCATTCCCGATGGCACGTCCGAAGCCGAGGTGCGCACCACTCTGAAGTTGACATCTTCGGGTGGCTCCTACACCACGTATTTACAAGCCAGCGCCGATGCGGCGACCAGCGGCAATGGAACGGGATCGTACCTCGCCTTCGAGATGCTGAACCCGCAGTTCGACTCCGACGGTGGCTGCACGGCAAACTTCCTGGTTTTGCAGCGCATGGGCGGAGTGGTCTCCCTGCTCTCCAGCTTTGTGAGCACCTGCCGCGACGGCATGGTGCTGCGCATGGCGGTTCATGGCAATGTCGTGCTGGTCTGGCCAGACCAGGAAACGCCGATGGAATTCGTGGGCGTGACGCCGGGCGCAGGGCAACCCGGCATAGGCGCCTACGGCGCGCCCTCGGGCAACGCTATTTCGCAAGTCCAACTGGGCACCATCAACCGGACTGTCCCCTCCGCGGTGGATTCGCAAACGCTGGCTGTTTCCGCTTTTCCGAGGCACCTCGACGTGCAATGGAGGCCGGCTACGACCGCTTCCGCCAGCATTGGCTTCGCGGGTTACTGGATCTACCGCGATGGTCTCTACTTACGCCGCACCACGCGCACGAGCTTCTCCGATGAAACGGTCTCGCCCGGCGAAAAACACGAGTATGCCGTCTATGCCGTGGACCAGCACTACAACTTCTCGGCCGCGACATCGGTGACGGTCAACGTGCCGCCGTTTGCCACGCTGAGCGGCACGCCGGAACTGCCCAACGGAATGCATTTGCCCTCGACCCCGCCGCAAATGGCCGGGCTGGACCGCGAGGCGGAATCGCACGCCGTGCCGCCGCCTCCCAACGGCGCTTTCGATCCGCGCCGGGTCGGCGTCATGGCGCTGGGCAGCTACTGGGGCTCGGCGGGCGAGCAGATCGACACTCTCTCTCGCAACCTGAACTTCTCCGTCCCCCTCGTCAAGCCCGTATTGGCCGGCGGCGGGAGCGTCACCTTCGGGCTCAGCTACAACTCGCAGATGTGGCGGCAGGATTCGGCCGGAAACTGGCTGATCGGCCAGGATGTCGGCTACGGGCTCGGATGGAGAATCATGGCCGGCGCCATCACTCCGATCTACTCCGGATCGCAAATCGCCTACTACCTGTACGTCGATTCCACCGGGGCGGAATACCGCCTCGACCAAAACGCCGCCGGGACCTCCTTGTGGACTTCGGTCATGGGTACCTACGTCACGTATGATGCCAGCGCCGAAGTGCTTCACTTTAACGACGGCAGCTTCTGGACGATGGGATGCATCTCGGCCAGTACCGAGCCGGATGCGGGTACCCTGTACCCAACCGTGATCGAGGATTCCAACGGCAATCAGATCCTGGTTACCTATCGCAAGACCGCCTTAGGTGCGGCGTCCAACACCAGCGCGCGGATCAAAACCATCTATGATGTACGTACAACCGCGGCATACGGAACATATGGCTTCACTTATGCCAGCCAATGCTCGAATGGCGTCTGTTTCGATCACCTGACATCGGTCAACAACGGGGTGGGCACGTCGGAGAACTACACATTCACTTACGCCGCCAACCAGCCCCTGGCCTCGCCGTTCAATTCCAGTTCGTACGGGACGTGGGCGTTCCTGCAATCGGTCACGGTGCAAGGGCTCGGCATCGCGCACCAGTTTCAGTACGATGGCAGCGGCGAAATGACGCAGTTGACCACCCCGCTGGGTGGCGTGATGCAGTGGACGTACCGGCCGTTCACCTATGGCACCGGAGTCAGCCTGCGCGAAGTGCAGTATCGGTATGTGCCAATGTTAACGGGTGAATCGTGGACTGTGGCGGGCAACGATTCCTACGACGCGACGCAGCCGTTCCACAGCTACACGACGATCGCCGATGCGCTCGCGAATTCGTATAAGCTCTGGCAGTTCTCCCCCAACTCGGCCTTCTACACGGTTCCCAGTGGGGTCGATACGGTGGCTCTGCTCGGCAACTACTCGGAAAATGCCACCAGTACCGGCTCCGCCACCCTGGTGAAGACTTACGGGTATAAGACCGACCAGTTGGGGCAGCCGTACACTTCTTCGGTGGCGAGCTACCCGGACTACGGCACGGGGTCCTCCGGCCTCCCTTACACCGTCACCAAGCAGACCCTCGATATCTACGGCAACCTCACCCAGATGCAGCAGTTCGATTACGGGAACACTTCGGCGACACCGACACGCACCTACAACCTGACGTACCTGGGCTCGACTCGCTGCTCCGCCCAATCCTCATACCCATACTACCTGTCGCTCTACATCCGCAACCGCCTGCTCTTTGCCACGCTGACGACCAGCGCTGGAAACACGACTCTGGTATCGAACAGCTATGACCAAGGCTGGCTGCAGCCTGTCACCGGCGACTGGCTATTCGATCCGAATTACAATACCAGCACCGGGTGCCGCGGGAACGTAACCACTTCCAACAACCTGGGCACAACCACGTATACAGGGTATTACGTGACGGGCGCGGTCTACGCGGCAACGGACGCCACGGGCAACACGGTCACCAACACCCTGGCCAGCAACGACACGTTGCCCGGCGTGCTGACGCCGAACGGCAACGCCGCCCTGGCCACCAGCCTGACCTATGCCACTTCCTTGGCGGTGACCTCGGTCACCGGCGCGAACGGCGCCACCAGCACCACCGCGTACGATTCCTACGGCCGGCCCGCTTCCTCCACAAGTTCGGACGGCGCGGTGACCTATTACACGTACGCCTACTACACGTCCGGCGGCCAGAATTCCCAAACCGCCACCGTCAATAATGGCGTAGCCAGTCAGTGGAAGAAGACCGTGATGGATGGTTTCGGCCGCACCCTCAGCGTGCTCACCGGCAACGGAACCACCACGGTTTCCGAAACCGATACGCAGTACGCTCCCTGCGCCTGCTCGCCGCTGGGCAAGGTCTCCGCGGTCTCAATGCCCTACCCGCCCGGGCAGACGCCGGTGTGGACCCGTTACACCTACGATAGCTCCGGCCGCACCTTGACCATCGTCAAGCCCGATGGGGCCAGCACCACCCGGTATGCATATGCCGCCAACCAGACCACCGTCACCGATCCGGCGGGTAAGTGGAAGACCTTCACCAGCGACGTCTTCGGCAACCTGCTGACGGTCACCGAACCGGATCCCAGCAGCACCACCGGCGGCACCGTCGCCACCAACTACACCTACAACAGCTCGAACCAGTTGACGCTGGTCACCATGCCGCGGGCCGGCATCACGCAAACCCGCAGCTTCCAATGGACCGGGACCGACCTGACCAGCAGCACCAACCCGGAAAACGGCACCGTCACCTACACGTACGACGGTGCGCACCACGTCCTGACGCGCACCGACGCCAAGACGCAGCTCACCCAATACACCTACGACAGTTACGGCCGCCTCACGCTGGTGCAGCACCTGAAAAACGGAGTCTCGGGGTATACAGAAGACCTCACGCAGCGGATCAACTACTACTACGACACCCTCCCTGCGAGCATTAGCCCGCCTTCCGGTTGTTGTTCGAATACGCAAGGCCGGCTGGCGGCGGTGCAGTTCCCCAACTCCAATGTAAACGGAAACCAGTCGCAGTCTTCGGTCCAGCAATTGATCTACATGTACTCCTACAATCAGGCCGGGCGCGTAACCATGCAGGACGTGCACTTGGTATCAGGAGCCTATGGTGCTGTGACCGACCTCTACGCGACCTACACGTGGGACAATATGGGACGGATGACGAGCATGAATTATCCGCTCAACGGCCCACAACTCTCCATGACGTACGACGCCATGAGCCACCTGAGCGGGGAGACCGAAGCCTGCAGCTTCGAAACGAACCAGAGCTGCCCGGGCAATTCGCAGCTCCCGTTGGCTGGCGCTACGTACAACTTCGCTGGCAAACTGGCCACGCTTAGCACCGTGCCAGAGAGCTATGGCTGGTACCAGACGGAAACCCGCACGTACGACAGCATGTTGGAGTTGACCAAGATCTCTAATACCACTCAAAGTCTCACCACGCTGGTGAACATGACCTACAACTTCTCCCCCACGCAGAACAATGGGCGGATTGTGTCGTCGGTGGATGGGGTCACTGGGGAGAACGTGAGTTACACGTACGATTCGCTCAACCGGCTGATTGCGGCGTCGACGGCGGGGACGACCGGCGTGCAGTGGGGCAACTCGTACAGCTATGATGGGTTCGGCAACCTGACTGCCAAGGTGGTGACGAAAGGGACCGCGCCGCAGGTGTATCCGCAGGTGAATTCGGCCAACAATCAGGCCAGGATGATTTACGACAACGGCTTCGACGCCAACGGCAACTGGCTGGGCACGGCGTCGGCTCCGAACACCTGGAACGTGGAGAACCAGTTGATCTCGAACGGCTCGGTGGATGGCAGCGGGAATCCGCTGACGTACACGTACGATCCGTGGGGCCAGCGCGTGCTGCAATTCTCGATTTCGGCGGGCGCTTGCGGATCGGGCACGCTGTACTTCTACAGCATCACGGGGCAGCGGCTGGGGGCGTATGCGATATCGTCGACCTATGCGGGCAGCCTGATGCAATCGTCCGTGAACATGTATTTCGGCAAGCGATTGCTGGCGGCGGTAGACCGGCTGGGCAGCGTGCGGCAGAACCAGAACGGAGCGATCGCCTATTACCCGTGGGGCGAAGAGCGAACCTCGACGCCGGACGGCACGGACAAATTCGCGACGTACTTCAGCGACCTCCCCGGCCAGTACTACGCCAGCGCCCGCTACTACAACAACAACTTCGGAAGGTTCTGGAGCCCGGACCCGGCGGGCAATGCGCACCCCGACGACCCCCAAAGCTGGAATCGATACTCATATGTGGGAGGCGATCCGGTAAATCGGAGCGATCCCACTGGACTCGGCTCAATCTGTACAGTCTACGCTGCGGACAACAGTAAATGCATCGTCGGTGTTCCGTTTCCTTCTCCTCCTTGTTTTTCGTTCAACGTCGGTGATGAGTGGGTCGACACGTGTTTCGGTGACGGGGGGGGCGGAACAGGAGGCACCCAACCCACTCAGCCATCGCGAAGCGTCCCGTTTCCGGAGTGCAATCCGG
>CAZFOP010000241.1:0-6135 GCA_964520085.1 uncultured Solibacteraceae bacterium
GGAAAAAGGTGTTGTGAAGTGGTTTAATGCCGCCAAAGGCTATGGTTTCATCCAGCGGCCGAGCGGCGACGACGTGTTCGTCCATTTTTCCGCCATCCAGTCGAACGGCTACAAGTCGCTCGAGGAAGGCGCAGCTGTGGAGTTCGAGGTAAAGCAAGGGCCCAAAGGGCTGCAAGCTGAAAACGTAACCGTCGTTTAAAACGGCGTGCAGTCTTCTCAGAACCCGGAGGGGCCAAAGTGGCCCCTTTCTGGGTCCATAAAGCCGCTTGGGCGGAAAGAACCAAGATAAGCGGCTCCCAAAAAGCACTTCGATGTAGAATCAGTCTTGGCCATGCTGGCAAAACGGAAAGCCCCGTTGCAGTGTGTAAACACGCGGGTCGTTCCGGACTGGACGAGCGGAGGTCAAGGTGACAATCGGACACAGTGTTACAGCTTCGGTGGTTTTGATTGCGGCGAGCTTTCTTGCCAGCCCGCGGGCTTGGGCCAAGAAATTCACTCTGGACACGTCGCCCGTGACGCAAGGACGGGTTTTTGTCGACGATCGGTTTGTCGGAGTCGCCCCGGTGACGGTGGATCTCAAGGTGTCAAAGGGCATTGTAATGAAGGCTCGGGCCGAGAAGGACGGGGCCGTTGGGGGATGGATCACGGAGTTCACGAAGGACCAGGGCCAGGTGGTGTTGATCCGGCTGGAAGAGGATGAGCTGGTTAAGCAGACGGTCGTGTCCGACATCGCCAACAAATGGCTGACGATAGATCCGACGGCGACTGGCGGCCCGGGCAAGGTAGTCGACGAAGGGGAAGCCTGGAAGAAGATTGTCAGCATCGTGACCGACAATTACAGAGAAGTTGAACAATTGGACCGCGGAAGCTTCTACCTCCGTACTGCGTGGAGAACCCGGCGCTACCCCTATTCGGTAATCAGGAATCGCCTGATTATCAAGCGGGGCGTTACCTCGCAGCTCACCTTCAAAATTGAACTCGAGAGTCAGACCTTCCGATTCACGGAAAGCAGACGGGCGTCCGAGGGCATTCGGGACGAGTTCTTTACCGAGACAGCCCGAATCTTCCCGGAGGACCGGGACACCATCCAGATTCTGAGGGACCAGTTCTGATTGGGTGTGTGCGGAATCTCCAAGCGCGAGTGGGCTTGGAACTGGCGTGCGGCTGGCTGACGCGCGCGACGTCGCCCGATCGGACGCGGCGCTGGCGGTCGGCACGCTGGCCTTCGTGAACGCCGCCGCCGGATGTATCCCCCATGCCAAACACGCCGACGCCAAAACGATCGAAGTCGATACCAGGTACACATGCCCTGGCCTAGCCGGCTAGGCGCCACTCGGGCGCGGCGAGAGTGGCTGTGCAAGGCGAAAGAGATTGATGGCCGCGGATAATCATCGATGAGCACCGGTAGAAGCCAGGCACTTTTGTCCGTGTTCAGTCGGGTTGATCGGTGGCTCGAAATCGGGAGGTTTCGGGTTCACGCCGCGGTAATGGATGTGGAGCGCGCGAGCCAATGAGCGGGATTCCCCGATGGTTCCGGGCTATCCGGGAACACTGCGAAGAAACTGCACACGGTTCCGCCTTGCATCGAAAGAGCCTGCTGACGGACGCGTGGGTCGCGTTCGCGATCCTGATTGCCAACCTGCTGATCCTGGGCCCCTACCTTCGCACCGGATTCACCGACCAGCCGTGGAACAACGGTTATTGCTACATGGCGATCGCGCGCGTTTTTCGCGACTTCCACTGGACGTGGAATCCGCTCGGCTATGGCGGCGCGCCGTTGCAGTATCTTTACCCGCCTCTGTTTCATGTTCTGCTGGCAGCTTGGCCCGCGCATTCGCTCGGCGGCGCTTACCATCTTCTGACGGCGGCGGACTACGCCCTGATTCCCGTGTGTCTCTACTTTCTCGGCCGGGCGCTGTTCGGCGCGCGGGTTCCGGCCGCGTTCGCCGCGATCCTATACAGCGCGTATCCGTCACCGGCGTACTACTTGCTTGCGCCGTGGCGGGACTTGGCGGTGCCTTACGCCCATGCGCCGTGGGGCTTCGTCGCGCTGGTGGGTTACGAGGAAGCGCCGCACGCGCTGGGCTTGCTCTTTGCATTGCTGTCGGTCGCCGCGGCCTGGCGGAACCGATGGACGCTGGCGGCGCTGATGACTGCGGCGGTCTGTCTCACCAGTTGGCCCGCCGTGCTTGGGCTGGGGATCGTCATGGCAGCGGTCGCCGTGGCCAAAACACGCAGCGTGGGCTTCGGCAAAGTCTGGCTGGCGATCTTTGGAGTGGTGGGCGCGGGCTACGGGCTGGCCTCGTTCTGGATTACACCGGGCTACATGCGCTCGATCTCGCTCGGCAATCGTGTTGTGCTGCGGCACGTGTTTCATGCAGAGCCATGGAATCGAACCACCTTGATCGTTCTCGCGGTTGCGGCTGCCATGCTGGGCCTGGCTCTCTGGCGCCGCATCGCGCCGGAGGTGGCGTTTCTGCTGGCGTGGGTGGCAATCGCGGGCGCGATCATTCTCGCCTTCACGCTCGCTGGCAGCGCTCTGCTGCCGATGCCGCACCGCTACATGCTCGAATTCAACGCGGGGCTGGTCATGGCGGTGGCGGGATTGGTCTGGCTGTTCCGGAAATGGCACTGGGCGCCGGCCGTTGCGGCACTCGCGATCCTCGCAGCCGGCGCGCCCGCGGCCTTCGGTTTCGTTAGTCACGCCTGGAAGGTGCAGCCGCACGACACGGATCCCACGGGCAGCGTGGTCTATCGGCTTGCCGGATGGCTGAACCGGCACGCGGGACACTCTCGCATCCTGGCGTCGGGTGAATTCGATCCGGAACTTGCTCTGTGGTCGGATGTCCCACAAGCCGGCGGACCCGGTCAAGGTATCTCGAACTACCTGATCTTCGCGGCCGAGCGGCAGGTTGCGTTCGGGTGTGGCGGCGATTCGGAGCGCATCGCGGAGCTCTGGCTGCGCGCGCTGAACATTCGGTACCTGGTCGTTCACGGCGCCGAATCCAGCGAGTATTTTCACTGGTTCTCGCAGCCCGAGAAGTTTGCGGTACTCCCCGTTGCGTGGGACGACGGAGCGGGCGATACGATTTATGAGGCGCCCGGCTTCGACGGGCAGGACGCCGTGGTGGTGAGTCTTTCTGCGATGCACAAGCTGCCGCGGCTGACTTCGACCGGCGATGCGAGCTTTCTTGCGGCATATACCGCCTGGGCCGCCGGCAAGCGGCCTGCCGCGATCCACTGGAACGCGCCCGGTAGCGCCGTACTCGATGCGCAACTCGGTCCGGACGAAGCCGTTCTCGTCAAGATCAATCATGACCGCGGCTGGCGCGCCTCGGGCGAAACCGTGGCGAGCGATCCCATCGGATTTCTCCTCATTCGCGGCCGGCCGGGCCAGCGGCGCATGGCACTCGAATTCGGCGCGTCGTGGGATGTCTGGCTAGGGCGCGCGATTACGCTGTTGACGATCGTTCTTATGTTCGTGCGCGTGCCCAAACCCTGGATCGCGGCTCTGGCGGTGGTGCCCGCCATGGCCGCTTATGGTATCCTCGCTGCGGCGCCGCCTCCCACTGTTAGCGTGGCCGACGAGGCGTTCGCGCGATTGCTGCCGCCGACCATCAACCCGGAAGGAATCGTCGATGCCGCTACCAGCCAGCCCCCGCCGTTCGCGCGCGGCCATGCGCTTTCGGTTTATGGCGTGGACTTCGGCGCGAGCAAGGACACAGTCGGCGTGTGGCTCGGTGGCCGCGCCGCCGAAATCGTCTACCGTTCGCCCAATATGATCACGTTCAAACTGCCACCCGACGTGGCGGCGAGGACCGATGTCAGCGTCCAAGTCAATGCCTGCCGCGGCAACGCGTTCACGGTGGAGACGCGCTAACCGTGGCGCAGGCTTTCTTCAAGCCTGCCGTGTCGAGAGTCATCTCGACATTTCTTGTTCCCTGTCGCCGCCACTCGCATGGCTTGGGAGGAAGCAGGAACTCCATGCCGAACCAGATTAGACGGGAGATGGACGAGCAAGCGCCTCGCGGCGGCCACGGATTCAGCACTGTGTGGGCATTACCCGCCGTGTGTCTAGCGTACGATTCAGGCAAGATTGGGTCCCGCTCAATGCACTGTAAGAGAGCCGCGCATCCGATTTGATCGATGTATAATCGAGCGTCGAGGTCGAGTATGTTACCAATACCGAACGCCGGCCAGATTGACGCAGTTCAAAAAGCATTGGCGAAACTGGGGAAAGCGAGCGTGACCGTCACCCGCGTCCCCGAAGCGACCGATCTGAACTATTCCGAACGCCCGCCCCATTGCCACGTAACGCTGACGGCCACCGACCCTTCCGATAGCAAGTTCACCAAGAAGGGGGAATGCGACCTTTTTGGAAAGGAACCTCCGGATAACACGTACGTGTTTTACATTCCCACCAAGAAGGGCCTGCTGCCGTGGGGAAAGGGCAGAAAACTGAACATACACATCGCGGCCGACCCGAATCAAGGCTTTCAAGACTCGCACGAGTCGATGACGATCGACATCGAGGGAGTACTGGCTGGAGACGCGATTAAGAGGGCTGTCTCGCTGAGACCAAAGAATCAAGGTGGTCAACAGAGTAAGGCCAATGGTCCCCCCGACGAGAAGTTGCACATGTAGGTTGCTGGTGCGTTGTCACTGTATAGCCATGCCACATCCTGGCGAACGGCGTGGCACAGATTGAGAATCCCAATCAACCCGCATTACCCGACTATCGCCAGCGCCTCGCACACTCGGACTAGCGTGCTTTCGACATCCGGCTCATCGACGCGGATGACGTGGGCATTCTTCGTTACCGGGCGCCAGCGCGTAAACATGCGCGGGGAGGGGAAGCCGGCGAAGATCGAGATGAGCGGGACGCCGGCGGCGGCGGCGGTGTGCTGGCCGGCGGAATCGTAACCAACATACAAGCGGCTGGCGGCGATGATGGCGGCGAAGCCCGCGAACGAGCCTTCCCAGAATGTGGGGTGGATGCCCGCGCGGCGGCACGCTTGCCCTACGCGCGCGGCTTCCTCGCCGCCGGCGCCTTTGTCGATCGTCAGTGGCAGGCCTGTGGCGGCGAGCAGAGCCAGCAGCTTCTCTTCGAATGGATCGGGCAGGCGTTTGGCTGGATTTTCGCCGACGCCAAGGCTGACCGCGATGCCGGCCTGCGCGGGTGCGGGCGCAGTGAGCGCAAGGTACGGCCGGGCGCCCTCCACCTGCAACGTCTCGCGCGCCCACATGACGGTCAGTTCGGAGAGCGATTGGTAGCCATCGCCGCCATAGGCGCGGCTTTCGAATAAGTGATAGCGCTCGTCGGGGCAAATGGGGAGCAGGCCGAGCTGCGTCAGCCGCGAATCGGGATCGAGGACCAGCGAGTCCGCACCGCTACACCGTGAGCGCAACTCGCTCCACACAGCGAGCCGGGTGCGCAAGCCTCCGCGTTGATAGGCGACTGGCGCATGTTCGAGACGCGAGTCGCCTGCGAACAGTCCGAAGTTTTTTCGCGGCCCTACGAAGACGATGCGCGCTTGCGGGAAGCGGCGCTTCGCTGCGTCCAGCAGCACGCTGGTGACGGCCACGTCGGCGCCGAGCGTGACGCGCGAAAGCACGAAAACGCGCCGCGGCTCGATGCTGACCTGGCGCGCGCGCCGCACACGCTGGTAGCGCGCTTCGAGCGCAACGGCATCGACATCGTCCGCCGTCTTGGCGATGGCTTGGGAAAATAAGTGAACGTAGGCGTCGCACAGCGACGGCTCGAAGCGGTCGGCCAGACCCTCGACGAGGATCGAAAATAGTGCTGGCGCGCACGCGTCTTCCAGCAGGACGGGCGGCAGCGCAGTGGGCGGACAGCCCGCCAAACACTGCGCCAGTACTTCTTCGGCGACGGCGCTACACGAAGTACTTGTCAACCAGAATCCCCATCTTTTGGCGTGTGGCCGCGCTCACCAGCTTGCGGTCGGTGATGATGGCGTGTGCCAGCGCGCTGCCGCACTTGCATTTCCGGCCGGCGGGCATCGCGGCAACAGCGGCCGTCACTACCTTGCAGGCGTTCTCCGCGTTCTTCATGAGGTTGGCGATGATCTGATCGACGGTGACGGAGTCGTGGTGCGGATGCCAGCAATCGTAATC
>CAZFOP010000242.1:0-6120 GCA_964520085.1 uncultured Solibacteraceae bacterium
ATGTGCTGACGATTTTCCCCGAGTTCTTCGAGGGGCCGTTCGCGCATGGCGTGGTGAAGCGGGCGCAGGACGCGGGCCTGCTGGACATCCGCATCCATAACTTGCGCGATTACACTTTCGACCGTCACAGAACGGTGGACGACCGGCCATTCGGCGGCGGCGAAGGCATGGTGCTCAAGCCGGAGCCAATTTTTCTGGCGGTCGAATCCATTTGGCCACAGCGCGCCGCCTCGCAGAAAGTGATTCTGCTTTCCGCCCAGGGGCCACTGTTCGACCAGGGCGCGGCCAATCGCTTGAGTCAGGAATCCGAGTTGCTGTTGATCTGTGGCCGCTACGAAGGTGTGGACGAACGGGTGGCCGAGCACCTTGCGGACGATGAACTCTCGATCGGCAACTACGTGCTCAGCGGCGGCGAGCTGGCCGCGGCGATCGTGATCGATGCGACCGCGCGGCTGCTACCCGGCGTGCTGGGCAATGAAACCTCCGCTGCGTTCGAAAGCTTCCAGGAAACCGGCCATGGCGAAGGACTGCTGGATTGTCCCCACTGGACCCGCCCCGCCGATTTCCGCGGCTGGAAAGCCCCCGATGTTTTGCTCAACGGCAATCACGAAGAGATACGCCGCTTCCGGAAAGAGTCGGCGATTGAGAAGACAGCACGGCTGCGGCGGGACTTGCTGAAAGACGGGCTGGAGGGCGGGAAGTAAGGCGGGGGTGCGGCTGCATGGAGTGGGGCCCTCCTTCTGGCACGGCTCTGCAGACCACCTCGCGCTGGGGCTGAGGCCATGTCATAAAGAAACACGCCATCCCCTGGATGAAAATGCGGCAACCTTACGAGTGAGGAACAACATGGTGAAGAAGAAATCCGTATCATCCCGGCAAGAAAAGCGGGTCCCCGCGAGCGGGCTCTTTACCACTCCTATCGGTGACCGGCAGCGCCGGGAGCTGAGGCGACTCGCCGCGCGTTCCGATTCGCGGATCGACTTTTCGACGCGCCCGAACAGCAGCCGAGAGCGTCCGGCGTTCTGGTCGGACGTTTCAATAGTCCAATCAAACAGTTGGGACGCCTGCGCATGGATGCCAGCGCCCTCGCTTCATCCGGGGACGAGGCAGGATATAGCAGACTAATATGAACGAGCTCCTACGGTGTGCTCAGAGCTGGCTGATGATGATGCGATGCACTTTAATCAGTAGATCGACCTCCTGGCGCGGAACTTCCAGCAGCGAGGCGATTCGATCGGGGGGATCTCCGCGGCGATGCATGCGTAGAACCTGCGCCCGCTTGTTGAGATTCAAGGCCACCCTGCCCGCTTCTGGCGAAGCATCGACCGGCTGCCGGCGGAGCGTCTCGGCTTGTTGCTCCAGGCTCTCAAACCGGGTGGCGAGAGCCTCTATGCCGATTTGGGTGCGCGCTCCCAGCGCCGCGGTCTGCCGGGCGGCGCCGATCGCCAGGCGCGCCAGTAGCAGCGCCGTCCCGCCGCAAACTATGGCAACTAGAAAAGCGGCCGAGAAAACGATCAGGCACGTATTCATGGGATGCTCCGCAAGCGTTCGTTGCGGCTCGCGATTTCCTGGATCTTCACTCCGTAATTACCCTCAACCACCACCACCTCGCCGCGCGCAATCAGACGCTGATTGACTAGCACCTCCACGGGATCGTTCACGTCGCGGTCCAGTTCCACGATGGATCCGGTGGTCAGTTTGAGAACCTCCTTCATGGGAAGGCGCGTCTTGCCAAACGAGATACTGACCGGAAGATCCACATCGAGCAGCAGGCCGATGGTCCGCGAATTCAGCGCCAACTGCCCAGCCTCGCTCGAATTCTCGGCGGGTGCCGGCGCGACGGGGGCTCGCTCGACCGGGGGCGGCGCGGCGATCAGTGAGAGCAGGACTGGGCTGAGCGACACCAGCAACGCGGGTTGAACGCCATCGGCGAACGTCAAAGATACCGAGGCCCACTCGGTCGATACCGGAGCTTCTTTGCGCTCAGTGCCGGTGCCGCAGGTGACCTCGCGACCCAGCAGAGCGCCGATGGACCGGGCCATCGCGGACAGAGATTGCCCGACAATCTCGAACCACGTGTTTTGGGCCTCACTCGAAGCCACCGTGTCGAGACCCGCGGCTTTGAGGGTCAGCGTGCCCACATGCTCCCAGGTGGGCTGAGGAGAACCGATCCACGCCACCGCGCCAGCCGCCGCCGAGAAGGGATGTTCCCACCAAAGGTATGGGTATTCTCCGGACGCCACGTCAGCGACCGTACCGCCGATCGCCCGCCAGGCGACCTGAGGCTGCCGATCGGTCATGGAATCCAGCACCTGCGTGAGGGCTTCGGCCCACTGATTGAGGACGCCGGCGGCTCTTCCGTTGAAATCGAACGCGTTGGATCGAGTCGTATCGCCCGGGCTCATACGGTCATGACTCCTTTGGCGATCGGCCACTGGGAAACCAGGTAGCTTCGCAGCCGCAGAATCGCCTGTGACTTCAGCTGCGATATGCGCGACTCGTGAAGATTAACCACCTGCGCGATCTCGCGCAACGTGAGTTCCTCCTGGAAGTAGAGGCTGAGCACGGTCCGCTCAATATCGGGAATCGCGTTAATCCCCGCCGCCAGCAGCCGTTCCAGCTCCGCGCGCTCGAGGAGGCTGGAGGGCGAGTTGTCCTCCCCGTCGGCAATGTAACGCAGCAGGTCGCCGGAGTTGTCGCCGGACGCATACTCCAGACTGGCGATATTCAACCCGCGGGTTTCCACCAGCCATTCGTGGTACTCGTCGAGCGTAACGCCCAGTTCGAGGGCGATTTCCTCTTCGGTTGGACTGCGTTTCAGACGCTGCTCGGCCTGGCTGACGGCGGTTTCGATCTGCTTGGCCTTGCGGCGCTTCTGCCGCGGAGCCCAATCCAGGCCACGCAGGCTATCGAGGATGGCCCCGCGAATCTTGTATTCGGCGTATGTTTTCAGCTTCACGTTGAAGCGGGGATCGAAGTTGTCGATCGCCGAGATCAGACCCAGTACGCTGGTCGAAACCAAGTCTTCCAGAACGATATTCTCCGGCAGTCGCTCCTGAATCCGCCGCGCAATAAGCCGCACTTGCGGCAGGTGCTGCAGAATCAACCGTTCGCGTTCTTCTTCGCCAATCACCTCTGGCACCGCGTGGGAGTACATAGGCGTTTGCTCTCTTGCATCGGGTTTCTCAGGCCGCCGCCGCGACTTGGCTCGCCGAAGCACCGAGCAGCCGCTCGACGAGCCGGTCCCACGTGACGGCCTCCAGATCTTCTGGAATGCGCTGGCCATTGGCGAAGAACGACAACGGTTTTCGCGTGCGCGCGGCTTCGTTGAAGATTGGGCCGAGCGACTCGGTTTCATCCAGCCTGGTAAACAGCAGCCGTTGTGGCCGGAAGATCTCAAATCGATCGACCATGCGGGTAACATCGGCGGCTTTCATCGAGGACGATAGGACCAACTGCGTGTCGATGTCGCTGCGGGCAGACAGAAACTGCGCCAATCCGCAGTCGGCTTCCATGTCGGCCGGGCCGAAGCCCGGAGAGTCGATCAGGATCAGATCCTTGCTGCGGTTCTCTTCGATGGCCTGGGCCAGCGCCCCGACCGTTTCGAGCACTTGAACCCCGACGCCCAGGATGGCCGCAAAGGATCGCAGTTGCGCGGCGGCGGCGATGCGAAACGTGTCGACGGACAACAGCAGCACTGGGCGCCGGCTGGCGAGACCGTATTGCACGGCCAGCTTGACCAGTGTGGTGGTCTTACCTGAGCCGCATGGCCCGACCAGCGCCGTCACACGGGGTGACGACTCGCCCCGACCCAGGCTGGGCGCGACGGTGAAGCGGGAACGAACCTCGTCCACCAGGGCTTGGCGCCAGATCCCCTTTTCCCCACCCTGCGCCGCCGGCGGCGCCGCCGTCCGCAGTGCCACGACCCGCGCCTCGGCCGCCTCGACGATTTCGCGAGCCAAGCTGGGCAGCACTTCCTGGGAGGCCAGTGCGGCGTAAGCATCCGAGGCCGTGGGCGACACACCGTTCCAGCGCGCGGGCGCGAACGCCGATCGCACCAGAGCCCGCCGCATGCCTTCCAGTTCCTGCTTGAGGCTGGCGACATCCTCCGCTAGCCGGTCGGCTCCGTTCCCGGTCTGTGGCTGGACCGGTCCGGCAGCGCTATCCGCCCGCGCAGGGCCGTTTTCCGATGCGAAAACGACTTCATACTCCCCCAGGTGGCGGGCCTCGGGCGGAGCCTTGCGGCTGTTTACCAGCATCGCCTCCGGCCCCAGCTCCTGGCGTGCCTGCGCCATGGCATCTTCTATGGCGGCAGCGAAATAGGACTTGATCCTCATCGAGAGCTCCTCGCCCAGCGAGCGCGAAAACTCGCCGGTCATAAGGTTGATCGGCGGAGCGAGGGCCTTTCTGTAGGCCGAAACTACGAAATCGTTCCGAGCGATTGCACACGAACTCCAGGTGGAATCTCGTTGTGTGCAAGGAAGAAGAGGTTGGGAATGCCAGGCTCGGCGATCTGCCGGAGGAAGGCGCGGGCGCCAGTGGAGGTGATCGCCACAACCGCGGTTTCCGGCGCGGTCACGCGCGCCGCGATGCGGTTCACAATGTCGCGCACCGCCTGCGGCGCCAGCGACAGGTGGCTGGTCTGCTCCCCATGCTCGACGGCGGCCTCGACAGTCTGCTCCAGGGCCGGATCGAGGAACCAGGCGGGCAGCTCGCCGGTGCGGTTCAAGTACGGCTTGACCAATGAGCGGCGTATGGCCTGGCGCGCGAATTCGGTCAGCAACATGGTGTTGCGTGTGGCGGCGCCGCCCTCGCCAAGCGCCTCCAGAATGGAAACCGCGTCGCGGATCGAGACGCGCTCGCGCAGCAGGTTCTGCAGCACGCGCTGCACGGCGGCCAGCGGCAGCACCTTGGGAACCAGATCTTCCACCACCTTGGGGTTGTCGATCGCCACCCGGTCGAGCAGCCGCTTGGCATCCTGACGCGAGAAGAGCTCGTATGCGTGGCGGCGGATCAGTTCGGAGAGATGCGTGCCCAATACGCTCACGCCATCCACCACGGTATAGCCCGATTGCCGCGCCCGTTCCGCGCGTTCGATCGGAATCCAAAAGGCGCCGATGCCGAAAGCGGGCTCCCGGGTTGGCTGGCCGTCGAGCGCGTGATCGATCTGCGCCCCCGGTATGGCCAGTTCCCTGCCATGCGGCAATTCGTAGCGGGCGACCTCGACCCCCTTCATTGAAATGACATACTCCCGGCTGCGCAGCGAGAGGTTGTCGGTGACGCGAACCGGCGGCAGCAAGTAGCCCAAATCGGCCGCCAGTTGCTTGCGGATGGCTGCAATGCGGCGCAGCAGGGGAGATTCCTGCGCACCCTCGACCAAGTTCACCAGACCCAGTCCCACTTCGATTGCCAGCGGCTCGACGCGCAGCAACGCTTCGGGATGATCCTTGCTTAGCGCCGGCTTGGCCTGCTTCGTCGAGTCCCGTGTCCGGCGGCTCTCCGTCTGCCGCATTTTCCAGCCGATGGCCCCGGCGCCGCCCCCCAGCGCCAGAAACGGAAGCATCGGTAGCCCGGGCAGCGCGGCCATCGCGAGCAACACGCCGCCGGCCAACAGCAGCGGCTGCGAATTGCCGAATATCTGCCGCTGAAACTCCACGCCGAGGCGTGCGTCCGAGCTGGCACGGGTCACGATCAAACCTCCGGAGATGGAGATCATGAGTGCGGGAATCACCGTGACCAGACCGTCGCCGATGGTCAAAACGGTGTAGGTCTCCAGGGCTTTTTGAAAGTCCATTCCATGCTGAAATACGCCGATCAGGAAGCCCGCCACGATGTTGATGCCGGTGATCAGAATGCTCGCCACCGCGTCGCGCTGGGTAAACCGCGAAGCGCCGTCCATCGCGCCGTAGAATTCGGCCTCGGTGGCGAGTTGCTTGCGTCGCCGCTTGGCCTCGGTTTCGTCGATCAAACCGGAATTGAGGTCGGCGTCGATCGACATCTGCTTGCCTGGCAGCGCATCCAGTGTGAAGCGAGCCGTCACCTCGGAAATGCGCACCGCGCCATGATTGATCACCACGTACTGGATGGCGATCAACACCAGGAAGATCACCGCGCCGATGA
>CAZFOP010000243.1:0-6118 GCA_964520085.1 uncultured Solibacteraceae bacterium
GCGAACGGCGATAACCCCCTTAACTTCGTGTCTCAGCCCAGGGGTTCACTTCAAAGGTGATCTTTGCGCCTACTGCTCCATTCGGCCGGCTATCACCGGTGATCATATTTTTGCTCGGTCGTTCTTTGTCGAGTCGGCTCGCGACCGCTTACCTCAAGCGCCCATCTGTGCCGAATGCAACAATGAAAAATCGGAACTCGAACACTATCTAGCTGCGGTACTCCCTTTTGGTGGGCGGCATCCCGACGCTCTGGAGAACCTTGTTACGTTGGTTCCCAAAAGGCTGCGGAAGAATGCGGCACTTCACCGGCAGCTTGCGGAGGAGCCGGACGAAAACGTTCCGGTTGAATCAGGCCAGCTAGAAAAGCTGTTCGCCCTGATTGCGCGCGGGCTCGCTTGGCACCACTGGAAGATCTACCTGAACGAGGGAGAGCATTCGGTCCGCGCGGTCGTGCTGACCGCGGTCGGTGCTCTAGACCCCCTGTTCAGCCAACCTGCGCGCGATTGCGTAAGCGAGAGCATCGGCGGCGGGACTTTTTGTTATGAGGGCAGGCAAGGAGTGGATGATCCGAACCTGACAATATGGCGTTTCTCAGTTTACGGAGGCTTGCTGCTGAGCGAAAGCGGAGCCCCTAAGCCGGCTGGGACCTCTGGGATTATCGCTGTAGTGGGGCCGCATGAATTGATTGAGCAACTGGATCGAGCGCTTCACGGACGGACTGCGAGGCCTTGAATCGAAGTTGCCAGCGTCCGCGCCGCTCGCGAGGCTAGGTGGCCTAGGCACTGTGGTTGGCGGACAGCTGCTTAGAGGATGACGTATATGGGCCCCTCGCGCGCTAGCACACTGGTATATTGCGACCACAATTTCTTGATTGGCCTCAGAGATGCGGTCCAACCATATCGGGAGTCTGTTCAGAGAGCGGCTGGGACGGGCCATGTGACGTTCGTCCTCAACCCGTGGACCTTGGTAGAGGTCGCACGAGCCCGGGAGGAACTTGCAATGGTGAGGCTGGGGCAGACGATTGATGGAATCCGGCCTGGCTGGCTGCCCGAGAGGGGCTGGCTGCAGCAACATGAAGTAGCGGCCCGATTCTTCGAATACTTGAAGGTGTCATACGCGCGCCCAAATCTGGTTCGTCCCCTTGGAGAGGTAGCGGCTGAACTGTGCGGCACGGCAGTTCCTATCGGACGGCTATACTCGACAATTCAGTTTGCAGCGCTTCTACGAGCAAATATGGGTCCGATTGAGAGCACGCTGGCGTAGAGTGCCAGAGCACGAGAGACAACAGCACGCGCCTGGAGGCGAGGCGCGACAGAGACGAACAGACGGGCCGTTCTCAGGGAGTACGTGGCAACGCTGCTGCCTGGCAGAACTCCGGCGGGCCTTGAGATCAGCGAAGGCGTACGGCGTGACTTCCTAAACCAACTCACGGCTGAGCAGCTTCCGAGCATCGCCTTAGAGTACGCGATTCTTGAGGAGGGTCTGCGCACCGGCTCAGGACTCCCGGCGCAGAGTTTTCTGGACCTCCAGCACGGAACCGTGGCTTTGCCGCATGTGAAGGTGTTTGTTTCCGACGATCGGCGATTTACGGGAATGGTGAACCGCGTTGCGCCAGAACTCCCATTCGAACTTGCCCGGATGATTACGAGGCAGGAGTTCGACAGAGAGTTTCTTGGTGACCTATGTGACGCTTCTTAGGCCGGCACAGAGTTTCGAAGCGGTCAATGGCTATCGAAATCATTCCGCCTTGTCGTCGAACGAGAAGTGAAACGGGCCATTGCGGCTGGTGCCGGTCACTTCGAACTTTCCGGAAGCCAGCCCTTCCAACAGCGTTGCCGCAGCTTCCCGGCGATCCACCGGCAGACTGAGCAGCGTCCAGAAAAGCCCAGTGTAGTCGCGCGCCGGATCCAGCGCCTGGCGCGGCTCATGCTTATCCAGGTTCACGCTCTGGAATGACTCCGCGCGCACTTTCTCCAGCTCGATGCCGTGCGTTTTCAGGCAGGTTGTCTCTGGCCCGTTCGTTCTCAACAGCCCCAAAAGCAGGTGTCTCCCGTCGATGATCTTGTGATCGAGTCGCGCGGCTTCCTCCGCCGCGTAAGCCAGCGCGCGCTTCGCCGCATGGCTCAACAGCAGGTCGACCCTAGTGGGGATCTGCTGAGCGGTCTCCGCGAAGAGCGCCTCAACCTCCTCGGAGAGACGGGCAAATTCCTCGTAACCCGCGGGTATCAACCGGCTCATCAAAGCCTTTTCCTCCCGGAGGATCCCGAGCAACAGGCACGGTGTATCAATTTCCTCCGTCCCGTGTTGCGATGCTTCGTAGCGCGCGAAGAAGATCACGCGGCGCGCCTTCTCCGTGTACCTCTCGAACATGCCCACAGTCTACTACTTCCGCGCGAGAAGTTATCCCAAGGACAGCGTTTCCCTCACAGCGCCCTAACCGGGAGAGGCGGAACTCGCCCCACCAATGCGGCAGGAAGACGCCGACGGTTTCCGATATCGGATAGGTTAGCGCTCGTGGAAGAATGGCCAGCAGCGGGAGCAGCGACCATCCGCCAGGCCATTCGAGCGGCAACAGAATCAGCAACGGCGTGAAGACTCGCCCGAATGCTTCCGCCTCGTCGTAGCAGAGTCGGCGACATAGTCGGCGACAGGCTACGAATCCCCGGCACCCGGCGTGCGGGTATTGTCGATTTCTCGCCTGTCGCCGAACGATTGCCCGTGCGATAACTACTGGGCTTTGAAATCCACCAGTTCCATAGTGACCTTCGAGGACATCGATCCGGTCGATGTAGATACGCTCTTCACAATCAAGCCCGGTACTTCGTCGGCCATCCAGGACTTCGTGTTCGTCTTCATGCCGTTGGCTTCGGACTGAACCTCGGCGGTCTTGCACTTGAGCGTCTTGCCGGCCACGGTGACGGTTTCGCTGCCCATCTTCGCTGGGTTCTGGGTTGTCGTGGCTTTCGCGTTGGACGTCAGGGGAATCTCAGCCTTCGTCTTGGTTGTATTGCCCAGCATGGTTGTTTCGGTCTCCACCACCGCCTTGTCGGCCGTCTTGGACACCAACGTCTGTTTGGTCTCGATGGTCATGGTGGTCGTGTGTCCGGCGACCGTCGTGTCGGAAGTCGTCTTCAGCTTCACCCACGAACCCGGTTTGCAGGTGTTCCAACCGGTGTTGTCAGCGGCCATGGCTGCCACGGCCAGGAGCGTCAGGGCGGCGATGCCCAAAATCTTCTTATTCACGTGTATATCTCCTCAATTTGTGCTGGTCCGCCCGCGCGCTCGCGACAAAGCGGTCCTCGGCTTCAGTGGTCCAGTAACATGGGGAAGCGATTTGTGACAATTATTCATCCACTGCGGAAATCGGGTGGCGCGAACGGTTCCGGGTTCCGGAGATACCCGCCGGCGAGGCGACGCGATACCATGAAATTGTCATGCTGATGCGCGCGCTCGAACGTTCCACCGGGTTCCTTAGAACTGGCCTTAACCCACGCCTGGCTGCGACCCTGCTGGGCCTCCTTTCAGCCGGAGTTCTGTGTTCGCAACCCGCCGCGAACCCGGGCGCGACGGCGCGCAAGGCGCTCGACAGTTTGCTGGCGCAGAATTATCCCGAGTTTGCTGTGCTGGCTTCGGCGCAGCTCAAAACCAACATCAATGAGCAGGCGTTCGGCAAACTAGGCGTCCAGATCAAGAGTTGGGGCGCGGTCGATAAGATTGGCGAACCGGTGCTGGAGCAAATGGGACCCACCACCGTGGTTACGATCCCGGTTTCGTTCGCCGAGAAGAACATCAAAGCGCGTATGGCCGTCAATGCCGCCGGGCAGGTTTCGGTTCTGTACCTGATGCCAGGCGAAGCGGTGTGGGCGCGCCCGGCGTACAGCAAGCCGGATTCGTTTACCGAACGCGCAGTGACCTTCGGCGACGATGAATGGAAGCTGCCCGGCACGCTGGCCGTGCCCAACGGCGCCGGTCTGTTTCCCGCCGTGCTACTGGTGCAGGATTTCGGGCCGAAGGACCGCGACGATTCGCACGCCGTGGTCACCAAACCGTTCCGCGATCTTTCCGACGGCCTGGCCTCGCGCGGCGTAGTGGTGCTGCGGTATGAGAAGCGCACACGGCAGTACGCCGAGCGCATCTCCGGCAAGCCGTTCACGGCCGACGACGAAACCGTGGACGATGCGGTCGCCGCGCTGGCCTTCGTCCGCACGCAATCCGGGGTCGATCCCAAACGGGTCTACCTGGTGGGCCACGGCTTGGGCGGCTATCTGGCGCCGCGCATCGCCGCGGAAGATGGCAAGCTGGCCGGCATGGTCGTGATGGCGGCCAATCAGCGTCCGCTCGAAGATTTGATGCTCGACCAACTGCGGACGGTCGGCGTCAAAGGCCAGGAACTGGACCAGGTCAAAGCGGCCGTAGCGCGGGTCAAGAGCCTGGAATCGAACGACGCCGACGCGCCATCGATTCTCGGTCTGCCCGCCTCTTACTGGCTGGACTTGAAGGGTTACGACCCAGCGGCCGAAGCCAAGAAACTGTCCGTGCCGATATTCGTCTTATATGGCGAGCGCGACTTCCAGGTGCCCAAAGTCGATTTCGACCTATGGCAGAGCGGGCTTGCGGGCCGCCCGAACGTCACTGCCCGCGCTTACCCGGCATTGAATCACGCCTTCGTCGCCGGCACCGGCCCGAGCACCGAGAAGGAATATCAAACCCCCGGTCACGTGGCTCCCGAAGTGGTGGACGATATCGCGAAGTTCGTGGGTAAGTAGCACATTCGTTCGCAGGTTCGCTGCCGCGTCCCTGTGCCCGTAGGGGCCGGGCGTGCCCGGGCACATCGCGGGCACTTACGCCCGAAGCCGCTCGGCGGAGAACAGCACCAGCGCGATCCACAACAAATCGGCCAGCAGCAGGTGGACCAGTTGCATTCCCACCGGAGCCAGCAGCAGCAGGTTGATGGCGCCGGCGGCGAGTTGGGCGCCCGTCAACGCCAACACGGTGTGCGACAACCGACGTTCCGCGTTGGATGAGACGGCCGACAGCGCGAAGTAGAGCACCCAGGCGGCGGCGCCAGCGGCAAGCAGCGGGTGCCACACGCGCAGGCGCACGAAGAGATTCGCCGATGGGTCGAAGTCGCGCGCGAATCCGGCGGCCAGCGAAGTCATCGGGAACAGCGTGTCGCCCAGCGCCGCAATCGCGCCACTGACCCCCAACACCGCGAACAAAGATAGCGTCGCGGCGGCCATCCACGCGGCGCGCCCACGCAGGCGTATGGCCGCGCGCCCGCTGCCCCACCATGCGGTCAGCGCTAGGCACGACAGCAGCGTGAGCGTGTTGATGAGGTGCGCCGAGAGCGACCACGCGCGCGAGGACGAAGCATTACGGGCGACGTGATTGAGCAGTACCAGCGACGCGCCCAACAGCGCTTCGGTCACCAGAAAAATGGCGGAAAGCGCCGCTCCCAGCCGCACACAGTGCCGCTTCGGGTAGGCACGAAAGGCCCACACCAGCAGTGCCGCCACCAGCACAAGATCGAGCGCGCTGGTCACCCTGTGGGTGAATTCGATAACGGTCGCTCCCGCCGGAGTCTGCGGCGCAACCGAACCGTCGCACAGCGGCCAATGATTGCCGCAGCCCGCGCCGGAGCCGGTGGCGCGCACATACGCGCCCCACAGCACCACCGCGAAATTGTATGCGAGCACCGCCCAGGCGAAGATAACGAAGCGGCGCTCGCGCGGATTCGCTCTAGCAACGGCAATCGCAGCGTCAGGCATCGGCGGAGAATCTCATTATACGGAAAGCGCCGCGCGCCGCGACAAACCGATGCTATCAGGTTGCGCGACATGCAAATGGAATGTGCTTTGGTTTTCACAGGAAATGGCGGCGGCTCGGGAAAACGACGGGCAAGCTACGACATGCCCCACCAACACCTTGCCTGCCGTGAATGGGGCATGCTTTAGAAGCTGCTGAATAATGCCGAAGCAGAATCGGCCACGGAGGAACACAGATGAACTCAGATTGAGAACACAAGACCTATCCGTGTTCATCTGTGTTGATCTTCGGTAGCCGCTTCCACGCGAGCCTGCGTCCGGCCATGGACGTATTGTTTGGCGATGCTGTTTT
>CAZFOP010000244.1:0-6113 GCA_964520085.1 uncultured Solibacteraceae bacterium
CGCTAGCAGGAGTTTCTGTCGGCCATCGACGATCCCAGCAGCAGCATCGACAAGCTCAACAAAATCACACGGACGGTTCACCCAGAGGCACGGTCTTATCGTGGGTTCAACCGTTTCGACGGGGACGACGAAGCCTTTTCCTGGCGCTTGCCCGCGGGGAGTTCGCCATCGGTGGCGTGCAAAACAAGGCGCTACGCGGTCGGTTCCCGCAACACCACAGCGGTCAAATGTCCAGGCTTCTAAGCAGGCTTCGCACACACGGGCTCATCAGGAAGGCGACTCACTGCTACAAGTACTATCTGACGGTGCTCGGCAAACAGGCTGTGGCGTTGAGTCTCAAACGCAAGGGACCGATCATCATTCCAGAGCTTGCCGCAGTTCCTTCTCGCGGATTCAAGACCCTGCCAATTCCGGCAAGAAACTCACTACGTAGGTACTCACGGTCGCGGCTAGGATTCGGAGCTGCACGCGTAAGCAAGCGGTCAAGACACTTCAGAGAGACTACACTAGCCCGGACTACCTGGGAAAGCCCGGTAGATCGTAGAAAGTAGCGACTCCCCGCTCGATGCCTTTGACAGGCTGAGAGCAAATTGTCTTTCGCGAGAAAAAAGAGTCGCTATGAAGAAACCATATCAGATTGAATCGCAGCGAGCAGTAAGGCAGCTCGAGGCAATGGCTGCGGATAGGAATCCGGCGGTACCGATGGTGCTGCCCATGGCTGAGATGATCGGCTGGTTGCTCAAAGGCGTGGGTGAATGGATTCGTCCAGCCGGCTTGCAGTTGATGGATTTGTTGATGCAGGAAGAAGTCCGGGAACTGGCCGGCGAACGCAGCCGGCAGCAGCCGGGCAGGACGGCCAGCCTATGGGGTAGCGAGCGCGGTTACTTCGTAGTGCTGGGGCAAAAGGTGCCCATCCAGCGGCTGCGTGTGCGTTCGACCGGCGACCAGGAAGTGCCGTTGGGCAGCTACGAAATGTTTCACCGTGGCGAACCGCTGACGAAAACCGTGTGGGAAAAGCTGATGCTCGGACTGAGCACGAGGAAATACGGCCAGGCGGTGCGCGAGTTCACGGAGGCCTACGGGCTGGAGAAGAGCGCGATCAGCGAGCATTTCATCGAGGCGAGCCGGGAAAAGTTGCAGCGCATGATGGAGCGCCGGCTGGACAAGATGCGCTGCTGTGCGTTGCCGATCGACGCGACGCCGTTCGCCGGGCAGCAGATGGTGGGCGCGCTGGGCATCGGTGAAGACGGGCGGAAGACCATCTTGGGCATTCGGCAGGGAGCGACCGAGAACACGACGGTGGTCGGCGAGTTACTGGCCGACCTGGCGGAGCCCGGGCCCGATTTCGGCGCCATGAATACGTGGGGCAATCTCGCCGGCTTCGTCGCGCCCGTCGTGATCGGCCACTTACTGGAGTGGACGAGCAGTAACTGGAACCTGACCTTCTATGTTTCGGTCGGCGTGTACCTCACCGGCATCGTCTTCTGGATGTTACTCGACCCGGTGACGCCGGTAGAGCGGTAGTCGAGGCGCGTCCCGACGACCCGCCCAGTATTAATCGGCAGCCGCCGTTTCTCTTGGCGCCATCGTGTCACGAAAAACAATCTGACGCGGGACCGCCCTGCCACGACGCAGTAGTATCAACGCAAACGTCGGAAGCTAGTTCGCGCCGCAGCAGACTTGTTGACTTGCGGCGGCGGCTGGCCAGCAGGCGGTGTATCCGAATTGGTAGATGGGTCCAGCTGAGAAGTACCCGATCATAGTTCCCGGGATCCCAACCCATTGCCCAAAACCCGTTACAAATAGGTTCTGGCACACATCGCCGGATATGCTGCAGTTCTGAGTTCCTGAGTTGTACGCACCGGGTCCAATACCCCACTGGCAGCCCGCGCCACTCCAGGTTTGTTGGCCTGCTGTGGCGTTGGTCGAGTACGACCAAGTCAGGCTGCCTGTATTGAACATTGTTGGACACGACGCCGAGCCGGAGTAGTAGGAAATGCCCGTCCCCCCGTTATAGTTAGACATAGCCTGACATGAGAAGTTATAAGTCGTATTCGTAAACTGCACCGTTGCTGTCCCCGGGCTGGACATATAGGTTGCGCAGGTTTGTGCAGCCATCGGCACAGCGGCCAAGAGCGCTACTAGTAACCTCTTTGCCATGTCAGTTACCCTCCTCCTTTGAGGCAGTCAAAACGGAGTGCTGGAGGAGAAGATCGCGAGTCTCCTTGTACATTGAGACCACAGAATCGACTGCTGCCGGGCCCGCATCGAAAAGCGGCAACAATTGTCCGAGCATGGCGCCACCTTGCGGATGCACGATGATGTATTCTCGCATCGCTGCCTTCGGGTCAGGCCTGCTGCGGATTCTCTCAATATCGTCGATCGTTGCGCTCCAGCTCGCTGCCATTGACTTCCGGGTAGCCGCCAGCCGATCAATCTCGCGTCCGTCGCCCACAGCCGAGCGGTCGTCAAATACGACCATCTTCAGGGAGGCAGTGACAGTCACGGGCGGCGCACCGTTAGCGTCGAGTGGCAGAGCGACGTCGAGATTCCGAGTGGTGCTGGTGCGAAACGTCCGGTCCTCCGGGTTCCCACGCAGAAGAGCGGTAATATCATCCAGCACGAGGTAATTATTTTGCTTGGAACCATCCGCATATCGGCCCTCGACATACTGCCCCCATGCCGTCACCGTCTTCCGCTGAGTATTCAAGAGCGTCACCGTGACCACTGCGTGGTCGCCGGAGACGCGAACCCGTGAGTCCGCCACCTGAAGGGCAGCTTCCGGACCCGCCGCCAGCGCTATACCGAGAAAGCCGACAGTTGCCGATGCCATTAAGGCAATCCAGATCGTTTTCATCAAAAAGCTCCTTTCACCTCTGCGAGTCAGTATTGTCCTGCTGGCGAACACGGCATCTCGACCGCCTCGGCCAAGCTGCCCGCGAGCGCGGATGACGTCCGAACGAATCGCGGGGCCAAGTCACAACCCAGGCCGCGGACAAACCGTCGGACCAAATCGGCAACGCCTTTCCGCCGCATGCGTCCGCTCATTTCTCCGCCACCACGTGCCTAGCCGCCTGCCCCATTGCGTCTTCCAGCCGCCGGTGCAATTCCGCGGCGTCGGGCAGTCCGGTCAGCGGCTCACCGTTTATGAACATAGTTGGCGTGCCTTTCACGCCGACGACCGTTCCTATTTGCCGGTCGCGAAGGACCATTCCGAGAGATGTCTGGCGGCGCAGACAGTCCCGGAAGTCGCCAATATTCAGCGCCCCGATTTGCGAGGCCAGACCGTCTACCATTTGACCGACGTTATCCGCCGTGATCTTTTCCTGGTTCTCGAATAGGGAATCGTGCAGCCGCCAGAACGCATCGCCGTTCTGAGTCTGCGCACATGCGGCGGCTTCGGCGGCTTTTTGCGCCCACTTGTGACTCTGCGTCGGCATGTGGCGAAACACCAGCCGAGCCTTACCCCCGGAGGTCATCAGCGGCTCGGCCGCCAGCAGCGCTCGCAGCTTCTTGCAGTACGGGCATTCGAAATCGGAGAACACGACCACGGTCACCGGAGCCGTGGAGGGCCCCAGCGCGGCGTATTCTCCATCCAGGATCTGACTCATGCGTTTCTCCGCGTCCGCACGCTCTTCGCGCTCCGGATCGACCGTCGAATCTAGAATATCGCTGCTCAGGAAACGCAGGTCCGGGGATGCATAAAAAGTGGCCGAATACGGTCCCAACGCGCCATCGCCTTTGAACACAAGCTTTCGGAAACAAGTCCCGCCCACCGGCTCACTACCCTCCAGGCGAAGCGCGGCGTGTGCCGGCACGTGGTACTTCTGCGCCAGATAATGTGCCAGCCGGTCGCCATCGGCTGGGCTGACATCGCGACAGACGTCCACGCCCGCCATCGTCAGGCAAGGCCACAGCAGCAGACACGCCGCGGTTCTTCCGGCCTGCGATGTCGCACGAATGCGTTCGACCGCTCCCTGACGGTCGCCGCTCCGTTTGGAGGCGTTCGCACCAGCCGGGAGTTTTTCGATTGCACCGAGGATTGCGTTCGTGAGACTAGTGGCGATCTGCGCCGGCATCCTTGTCCTTCGCGGTTTGACCGTCTGCCCCGCTCGCCGGGGTTAAGCCGGGAACGGCAGTCATCAGAATTACGTCGTAACAGAGCGGGTCTTGGTTTCCGTATTTGTCTTGAATATTCGCCACATAGCGGAATTCGTTCCCGTACTGGTCGGTCTTCTCGCTCAGGGTGTAATTCAGGCTGATCGAAAGGATGCCGGCCTCGGAGAGCGATATCAGCTCGCTCGGCTCGCTGACGCCGTTGTGGTTGCGGTCGATCCAGAGCAACAGATAGGGCCAGACCGCATCGCCGGGGTCGATTTTGCCGTTTCCATTGCCGCCGTTCCTCGGGTCGTCGAATACGGCCAGCGCCTTGTAGCCATTGGGATTCTCGCTAGGGGGCTGGGGCGTGAGGTTGCCGAACAATTCGCTGGCGTTATCAATTGTGCCGTTACCGTTGCGGTCCAGCGCCAGCCAGGCATTGGAGTAGTCCGGATCGGTCCAGCTTGTCTGCAGAAGATCCCCGCTGAAGGTGAACCTGACTCCGTTCGGCAAGCTGGTCAGGTGAAAGCCCTGGTTCTTGGTATCGATAAGGATCGGTGTGTCGATTGGGCAATAGGGATATAGGTTCATGTAACACTGGACTTGTACCTCCGCATGGCTAGCGTTGGAGCAGAACAAGCCGTCCAGGCAGTAGCCAGCGCAAGGGATCAGACAGGCCTGGCAACTCTGGGCCGACGCTGGTGAGGCCATCAGCGCCAAAGTAAGCATGGCGCACAACAATAGAAAGTAAACTTTCATAAGTTCCCCCTGCTTAAGGGGTGAGTATTACATATTCTCTTGGGGGGGCAAGAATATTATGATGGGTGATTTAGCGCACGGTACTGCCGAGAAACGCTACAAGGTATATCGCTAGGCACGCACCGGCCTGTCGAACGTCACACAGCTCGGATAGCTTCTGACGTGTGAAATCAGACAAATAGTAACATTGGATATTACAAAATATCACAAAGGAATCGACGGGGACCGTTTGGCGATTGAAACACATGATATTCAAGACCAGCCCCGGGTTAGTTCCTCACTTATTGCCGTCGAAGGATGACGCGCACCTCGTCCTTACGGCTGCAGAATCACTTTCATCAAGCCGGGCTCGTGGGCATAGAGGCGGTCGAACCACGCAGGGCCGTCGGCTAGCGGGGCGACGGCGCTGATCAACGGGTCGACGCGGATGGCGCCGCTCGCCAACAGGTCGATGCAGGCCGGGTACTCGCCCGACGAGGCGCAAGAGCCGAAGATGCGAAGCTGGCGAGTAACTACGGTTTGCAGCGGCAATTCAATCTTAGGCGCTATATTACCCACCAGCGTGAGCGCGCCGCCCTTGCGCAGGGCGGCGATGGCGGTCTGAATCGGTTCGGTGGCGCCGACCGCTTCCACGGCAACATCCGCACCGCGCCCGGCGGTGCGTTCGCGGACGAACTCGGCGACATCGGCTTCTTTCGGATTGACGACGGCGGTGGCGCCGATTCCGCGCGCCAATTCCAATCTGCCCGCATCCACGTCGGCGACGATGACCTGCGTGCAGCCGGCCAGCTTAAGCGCTTGAACGGCGAGCGTGCCAATCATGCCGGCGCCGACGACGAGCGCGCAATCGCCCAATCGCACCGGCGTCAAACCAATCGCGTGCACGGCCACTGAAACCGCTTCGATCATGGCGGCGTGCTCGAACGGCAGCGCATCCGGCAAGTGATGAGTGATGCGCGCCGGGGCGACCACGTACTCGGCGAACGCGCCGTGGCGGCGGTAATCGCCGCAGGAGACACCCAGCACCTGCCGGTTGTCGCAGAGGTTGACTTCGCCGCGAGCGCAGAAGAAGCACGCGCCGCAATACACGGTGGAATCGAAAGTGACTCGGTCGCCTTCGTGGAAGCCGGCCACGCCCGCGCCCAAGCCGGCCACCGTTCCTGCGGCCTCGTGCCCCATCACCAACGGCGGCTGGCGGCGTCCGGTGCTGCCATCGAAGCCGTGGACGTCACTGCCGCAAATGCCGCAGGAATGGA
>CAZFOP010000245.1:0-6089 GCA_964520085.1 uncultured Solibacteraceae bacterium
CTTGGCCATCAGCGTGGTGAGCACCTGGTCGTAATCCTTCACCCAGACGCCGCCAGACAGCTTGAGCGGCAATTCGTAGAGATGCGCGCCGCCGGGTCCGGCGACTTGCGCTAACGCCACGGCCGCGATTCCGGGCAGGATCACGACAAACGGCAGGAACATTTTCGGAATCGCGCCAATCAGAGGCGTGCGCCGTGCCGCCGACATGGAATCGGCCGCCATGGCACGCTGCACCACCAGGAAGTTCGTGCACCAGTAGCCGAACGAGAGAACGAAGCCCAGCCCGGCCACCATGCCGAAGAGCTCCACTCCCATCGGGTTCTGACTGGCGCTACCCATGTGCGACCACGAGTGCGTCATGTTAGACGGCAGCCGCGAGACGATGCCGTGCCAGCCACCGGCCTTGGCGCAGGAGAGGATGGCCAGCGGCGCGAAGCCGGCCACGATCAGGAAGAACTGCAACACCTCGTTGTAGATGGCGCTGGTCAGACCGCCCAGATAGGTGTATGCCAGCACGATCACTGCCGTGGCCAGCACCGAGGTGCTGAAGTCCCAGCCCAGCACCAGATGCAGCAACAACCCAAGGGCATACATCGAAATACCCGAGGAGAAGATCGTCATCACGGCGAACGTGAAGGCGTTGAAGCCGCGCGTCTTTTCGTCGAAGCGCATTTTCAGGTATTCCGGTACCGAGCGCGCTTTGCTGCCGTAGTAGAACGGCATCATGAACAGGCCCATGAAAACCATGGCCGGTATCGCGCCGACCCAATAAAAATGCGCGGTCATGATGCCATACTTGGCGCCGGAGGCCGCCATGCCGATCAGTTCCTGCGCCCCCAGGTTGGCGGCAATGAAAGCCAGACTGGTGATCCAGACCGGAACGGCGCGGCCGGAGAGAAGAAAGTCGCCGCTGGTGGAGACCTTCTTGCGGAGCATCCATCCGATGCCCAGCACCATGGCGAAGTAGGTAGCCAGAATGACGTAATCGACCGGAGCGAGCTTCAAGGCTTTTTCTCCGAATTGCAGATTTTGAGAATGTCGAGTCTACCACACGGCATGCCACGAAACGCCGGACGGCGTGGCGAACCCGATTTGATAACGGGCTTGTACATCTTTTATACTGAGTATTCAACGCACACACGGATTCTTCCGTATTCCCAGAGGAGTAACCAGATGGTCACAACTTCGGACACGCGTAGTGTCCTGCCACTTCGAGCCGCACGGGTCCTGTCCAGTTCCCTGTTGCGGATCTTTTTTGCCATGGCCGCCCTGGCGGCGTGTGCCGTCCCGGTGATGGCGCAGGAACAAGGAGGCGGAGAGGCCAATCTTCACCTTCCCGATCTGCGCGTCGCCACGTTCCTGGGCGGCATCAACGGTCACAATCTGCTGCTCGGTGGTTTGCTGGTCAGCGCGTTGGGCCTCGTCTTCGGCCTCGTCATTTTCGTCCGTCTGCGCAATATGCCGGTCCACACATGCATGCGCGAAGTCTCCGAGTTGATTTACGAAACCTGCAAAACTTATTTGTCCACGCAGGGCAAGTTCCTCGTGTGGCTCGAACTCTGCATCGCGGTCGTCATCGTTTTTTACTTCGGAGTATTGCAGGGCATGGCGGCCTATAAGGTCGTCATCATTCTGGCCTTCAGCGTAGTCGGCATTTCCGGCAGTTTCGCCGTAGCGGCGTTCGGCATGCGCGTCAACACCTTCGCCAACTCGCGCACCGCGTTCGCCTCGCTCACCGGCAAAGCATACCCCTGCTACAACATCCCGCTGCAGGCCGGCATGAGCATCGGCATGTTGCTGGTTTCCGTCGAGCTGCTGATCATGCTCTCGATCCTGCTCTTCATTCCGGGCGATCTGGCCGGCCCCTGCTTCATCGGCTTCGCCATCGGTGAATCGCTCGGCGCCGCCGCTCTTCGTATCGCCGGCGGCATCTTCACCAAGATCGCCGACATCGGCAGCGACTTGATGAAGATCGTTTTCAAAATCAAGGAAGACGACGTTCGCAACCCGGGCGTGATCGCCGATTGCACGGGCGACAACGCGGGCGATTCGGTTGGACCATCGGCCGACGGTTTCGAAACCTACGGCGTCACCGGCGTCGCGCTGATCACCTTCATCCTGCTCGCGGTCAACAGCGACCTGGTCAAGGTCCAACTGCTGGTCTGGATCTTCTCCATGCGCGTGATGATGGTGCTCTCCTCGGCGGCCGGCTACTTCATCAACGGCGCTATCGCCAAAGCCCGCTTCGGCGATTCCGCCAAGTTTAATTTTGAAACGCCGCTTACCACCCTGGTTTGGCTCACCTCGATCCTCTCGATCGCCCTCACCTACGTCGTCAGCTTCTTCATGATTCCGGATCTGGCCGGCGATCCCACGCTGTGGTGGAAACTGGCCACTGTGATTAGCTGCGGCACCCTGGCCGGCGCGCTCATCCCCGAACTGGTCAAGGTTTTCACCTCCACCAATTCGCGCCACGTGCGCGAAATCGTCACCAGCTCGCGCGAAGGCGGCGCATCGCTCAACATCCTGTCCGGCTTCGTGGCCGGCAACTTCAGCGCCTATTGGCTGGGCCTCGCCATGCTCGCCCTGATGTCGATCGGATACATGGTCAGCACCACGTTCCCCGTCGCGCTGATGATGGCTCCGGCGGTGTTCGCTTTCGGTCTTGTCGCGTTCGGATTCCTCGGCATGGGCCCGGTTACCATCGCGGTCGATAGCTACGGCCCGGTCACCGACAACGCACAATCGGTCTACGAACTTTCCACCATCGAGACCACCCCCGGCATCTCCGAGGATCTTCAGAAGAATTTCGGCTTCACGCCCGATTTCGAGAAAGCCAAGGAGAACCTGGAAGAGAACGACGGCGCTGGCAATACTTTCAAGGCTACTTCGAAGCCGGTGCTGATCGGCACCGCCGTGGTTGGTGCCACCACCATGATTTTCGCCACCATCGTTGCGCTCACCCACGGCCTGCAGCCGCAGTACATCGTGAACCTGTCGCTGATGCACGCGCCCTTCCTGCTCGGCATCATCGCCGGCGGCGCCATCATCTATTGGTTCACCGGCGCCAGCGCGCAGGCGGTCACCACCGGCGCTTATCGCGCGGTCGAGTTCATCAAGAAGAACATCAACCTCGAAAGCGCCGAGAAGGCGTCGGTTTCCGATTCGAAGAAAGTGGTCGCCATTTGCACGAAATACGCGCAGAAGGGTATGTTGAACATCTTTCTCACCGTCTTCTTCGCTACCCTGTCGTTCGCCTTCATCGAGCCGTTTTTCTTCGTCGGCTACCTGATTTCGATCGCGCTATTCGGCTTGTATCAGGCCATCTTCATGGCGAACGCCGGTGGCGCGTGGGATAACGCCAAGAAGGTCGTCGAAACCGAACTGCGCGCCAAGGGCACTCCGCTGCACGATGCCTGCGTGGTCGGCGATACCGTAGGCGATCCATTCAAGGATACGAGCTCGGTGGCTCTAAACCCCGTCATCAAGTTCACCACCCTGTTCGGCCTGCTGGCCGTCTCGCTGGCCGTGGATGTTTCCAACAAGCAAGTCGCCGCGGGGAATGGCTACGTCCTGACCACCGCGCTGTCAGCCGTCTTCTTCCTGATCTCCGCGTTCTTCGTTTACCGCAGTTTCTACGGCATGCGGATCGAAAGCGGCGCCAAGGTAGAGTAACTCCCGCCGCCGTTCTTTTGTGGCGCGTGTTTGGGCCAGCCAGAGCACTTGCTTTGGCTGGCCCTTTTTCTTTCTTGCCGCCGCCGCGATAGCATAGCAACTATGAAGAAGTCGATCCGCCTGGCTCCCGGTGGGGCATGCTTTAGCTTGCCCATTCTCCTGGGTATCGCACTTGCCGCGCAGCCCATCAACCCGCAACACATTCGCGAGGACGTGAAGTATCTTTCGAGCGACCTGATGGAAGGCCGCGGCGTGGGGACGCGTGGCGGCGATCTGGCCACCGAATACATCGCGCGCCAATTGGCCGCGGCCGGCGCCAAACCTGCCGGCGCCGATGGCACCTATTACCAGAAGGTGCCGCTCGTCGGCGTCACTACGCAACCGGAGACGCAGCTAACTGCTACCGCCGGCGGCAAGACCGTCGATTTCAAGTTGCTCGACGACCTGGTTGGCGTCGACATGAGCCAGCGCGAGGGCACGACCTTCGACGCCGACGCCGTCTTCGTGGGCCACGGCATCACCGCGCCCGAATGGAACTGGGACGATTTCAAGGGCGTGGACGTTACCGGCAAGGTGCTGGTGCTGTTCACCAACGAACCCACTTCCGACGATCCAAAATTCTTCGACGGCCGCGCGCTCACGTACTACGGCCGCTGGGTCTACAAGTACGAGGAAGGCCTACGACGCGGCGCGCGCGCCGTCCTCATCATCCACACCACACCGACCGCCGGCTACGGCTGGGAAGTGGTGCGCGGATCGTGGGCGCGTGAGTTGCCGTATGTGAAGCTGGCCGCGGGCGAGCCCGCGCTTGCCTGCGCCGGCTGGCTATCGCGCGAGGCCGGCGAAAAGTTGCTCGGCCTGGCCGGCAAAACCGTGGACGAGTTGCTGGCTGCATCCGAGAAAGCTGACTTCCACCCCATCGATCTCGGCATTCGCTTTCATGGCAGAATGGTTTCCCGCTTGCGCGAGTTGAACACACGCAACGTGGTGGGGCTGGTCGAAGGCAACGATCCCAAACTGAAGAGCGAGGTGGTGATCTACACCGCGCACTGGGACCACCTGGGGATAGGCACGCCGGTAAATGGCGATTCCATTTACAACGGCGCCATCGATAACGGCACCGGCTGCGGCATCGTGCTGGAACTGGCGCGCGCTTGGGCGGCCCTGCCAGCCAAGCCGCGTCGGTCGGCGCTGTTTCTTTTCGTGACGGCGGAAGAAGGCGGGCTGAAGGGCTCGGAATACTACGCGCAACACCCGCTGATCCCGGCCGCCAAGACCGCCATCGATCTAAATTTCGATGCCGTACCGCCATGGGGCCGCGCCAAACAAATCATGATCGGCGGCGCCGAACGCACCGACGTGTTGCCGCTGGCCGAGAATGTCGCCCGCCGGCTGAAGCTCGATATTCAGCCCGATGCGCAGCCCGGCCAAGGCCACTACTTCCGCTCCGATCATTTTTCCTTCGCCCGCGCCGGCATTCCCGCCTTTTCCATCGGCCTGGGAACCGAATTTGACGGCAAACCGGCCGGCTACGGCATGCGGATGTGGGAAGAGTACAACCGGCTGCACTATCACCACCCGTCCGACGAATATCACGAAGATTGGGATTTCACCTCGGACACGCAAGCCGCCGAGTTCGGCTTCATCCTAGGCAGCGACATCGCCAACCAGGACAAGCTGCCCGACTGGCGGCCCGGCGACCAGTTCCATCGGCGGTAAGTGTTCGCAGCCGAACACTTCGTCGCGAAATGGGACAGTGGGGCAGGCCCACCGAGCGCCAACACAATAAAGGCTGTCTGAGCCCGTAGAGCGATAGAGAGTAGCCCACGGCGATTGCGCCGTGGGTTGCAGCCCCGGCTACATAGCCCCCGGAGGGGGCGACAGAAGCCCGCCGTGCCAGCCCTTAAGCCCCGTTCCGGGGCTTCCCGCCGTGCGTTTCTCTCCCAAGGCTGACGCCTTGGGCCATTGTCTGTCGCCCTCCGGGCTCAGACGAGCGCCAGCGGCCCCCGGATTGCACCACGGATGGGGAATGACTCTCTCTCCGCGCAGTCCGCTTCGCGTCCGCCGTCTGGTTTTTCTGCTGGCGGCGTGGGCGTGGCCGGCTTCGGCACAGCCGTCTAATATCGTGATCTTGCCGCCACATCCGCGGCCATTGGGCTTTTTGACGCGCCCGTACCAGCAGCGCGCGGTTCCTGGCGTGAACCTCACCAACTCGGGACGCCTCGCCGGCCTGCTTCGCTCCGGCAGCCTGTACCTGAGCGCGCGCGACGTGGTGGCTCTGGCACTCGAAAACAACATCGATATCGAGATCCAGCGCTACGGCCCGCTGATGGCGCGCCAGGATATCGAGCGCGCGCGCGTAGGCGGCGCGCTGCGATCGCCCTCGACCGCCATCGCGCCGGGGCCGCAATCGG
>CAZFOP010000246.1:0-6089 GCA_964520085.1 uncultured Solibacteraceae bacterium
CTGTGGCCTGGAGCAAGTGCCTCTACAGTGCCTGGCACGCCTGGCTACTACCAGCTCTCGCAGGGAGTTTCCGGCGCCTCGGCGGTCTTCCGGATCGCCATGCCTCGCCTGGAAGCGGCCACCGCGGTGCGGATTCACGATATCGTTTACAACGATCCGGCAACCAAGCGAGAAGTTCGAGTGCCAGCGTACATGCACGTGTTTTCCCTGCGGTGGAACAACCAGAGCTACCTCTGCGTGGCGCTGTCCCCCAGCCTGCGGGATAAGGCTGTAGCGACCGACGGCGCTGGGAATGTAACGGCCGTCGGCGTTCCTTATCGGAGGTTAGCCACGTTGCCTGGCCCCATCGCAACGGTGGCGGGTACGGCGAATGCACAAGACAATCTGGCGATTGCGTGGACGGATGCGAAGGGCGTGGGCCAGACCCTGCTGGTAGCCAGCGGCCGGCGCGACGGCGTCACGGTGGCGGTTCAAGTTGGGCTCGATTCCACGTTTGAGAGACTGAGTTCAGCCGATCAGCAACAGTTCATCGCCAGGGTAGCCGGGGCGGCCAATCGCAACGTGAACTGGAGCCTTTCGGTAGCTCCAGGCGCTCCGGCAGGAGTATCGGCCGGCGCTGTGACCGCTGCGGGCGTGTATACGGCCCCGGCGGGAATCGCTAAGCCATACGCCGTCATCATCACCGCACAAAGCCAAGCGGATCCATCCAGGTCCGCCGTCGGCGTGGTTGCCCTGCAACCGCGGAATCAGAATGCTCTAGCGAACGCCGGCGGCAGCGACTTAACCTTCGCGGCCAAGTCGCCCGCCACGATCTTACCCAGCTTCGGCCAATAGAGGCTTTCTCTGGGCCGCGCTGGCGAAAGCCTTTCGCCCGGTCTTCTGTAGTGGACAAAGAGCCCGCCGCTGAACTGCTACTCCTTTAAGTTCGGCGGCGGGTTTTTTGATGCAGTGCGCCAAGCGTGCCAATGCAAGAAAGATTTTTAATAGTCGTGATTCAGATCTCTAATGTCCTCAATGGCATGAAGCTTGCTAGCATAGGAACTGACCACTTCCTGGAGGGTTCCTGTGTCCAAGGGTTTTGTCGCCATCAATGTGGAACGCTGTAAAGGCTGCTCTTTTTGCGTGGAGTTCTGTCCTACCCACGTGCTGGCTCTCTCTTCCGCTTTCAATTCCAAGGGTTACCACCCCCCCCACGTGGTAGCGTCGGACAAGTGCAGCGGCTGCGACCTGTGCGGAATGTACTGTCCCGACTTTGCGATTTATGGAGCGCGCTATGCACGCTGACCCACGTGGGGTCTTAACAGGTGTTCATTTTCTCGACGGTGATCACGCATGTTGTGAGGGAACACTCGCAGCAGGTGCGCGATTCTCCGCAGGTTACCCGATTACGCCGTCTACGGAAGTGGTAGAACGCTTCGCGTCGAGAATTCCTACAGTCGGCGGCGTCTTCATCCAAATGGAGGATGAGCTGGCTTCTTCGATCGCCATCCAGGGCGCAGTCTGGGGCGGCGCGAAGGCGTTCACGGTCACCTCGGGACCAGGCTTTTCGTTGATGATGGAGCACATCGGCTACGCAGCCTTCACCGAAACGCCGTGCGTGTTTGTGAATGTGCAGCGCGGCGGACCGTCGACCGGCTTGCCGACTCTGCCGGCGCAGGCCGACATGATGCAGGCCAAGTGGGGATCGCACGGCGACTACGGCATCATCGCACTTTGCCCCAACTCCCCCCAAGAGTGCTTCGATCTCACGATAACCGGCTTCAATCTGGCGGAAGAGTTCCGCGTCCCGGTGATGATGATGCTCGACGAGTGCGTCGGCCACATGACGGAGAAGGTGGTGATTCCGAGGGCCGAGGAGATTCAGGTGACGCCGCGGCGTTACACGAAAAAGCCGCCCGCCGAATTCAACCTTTTCGAGGCCGACAAGACGCTGGTGCCGGAGATGGTGAAGGCGGGCGATGGTTACCGATTCCACGTCACCGGCTTGACCCACGACCGCCGCGGTTACCCCAGCATGAACGTGCCCACGCAAGACCGCCTGGTGCGGCGCCTACTGGATAAGTTGAAGCCGCTGGCCGGCGAGCGCGCCATTTTCGAAGCCTCCAACCTGGAGGATGCCGAAGTGGTGGTGGTTTCTTATGGCATCACATCGCGCGTGGCGCAGCGGGCCATCGAGCTGGCCCGCAAGCAAGGCATTCGCGCCGGTAAGTTCCGCATCATTTCCGCCTGGCCGTTTCCGGAGCGGCACATCGCCGAACTGGCCAGCCGCGTGAAGGCATTCGTAGTACCGGAATTGAACATGGGGCAAATGGTGCGAGAAGTGGAACGCGCCGCGGTCGGCCGCGCCAAGGTCATCTCCATCGGTCATGCGGGCGGCACCGTGCACGACCCGGCAACGATTCTCAAAGCTATTGTGGAGGCGGCGAAGTGAGCGAGCAACTACTCGAAGTCGAGTGCGAGATTCCGGAGGGTTCGTTTAATCCGGTCGAGCCGTTTCTGCGCACCGAGCGGATCCCGCACATCTGGTGCGCCGGCTGCGGCATAGGCACCACGGTCAATTGTTTCACCCGCGCGCTGATCGCTTCCGGCGCGAATCTGGATAAGGTGGCGATCGTCTCCGGCATCGGCTGCACCGGCCGCGTGGCGGGTTACGCGCGCCTGGATTCGTTCCACACCACGCACGGCCGCGCCATACCGTTCGCAACGGGACTGAAGCTGGCCAACCCGGAATTGCAGGTGGTGGTTTACTCCGGCGACGGCGACCTGTTCGCCATCGGCGGCAACCATTTCATCCACGCCGCGCGCCGCAACATGGATATCAAGGTGATCTGCGTGAACAACCTGACCTACGCGATGACCGGCGGGCAGACCGCTCCCACCACGCCCAGCCACGTCATCAGCGCCACCGCGCCCTACGGCGTCTTCGAACCGGCCTTCAACCTGGTGCAACTCGCCGACGCCTGCGGAGCTTCGTATGTCGCGCGCTGGACCACCTTCCACGTCAAGCAGCTTGCCCGCTCGATGGAAGAGCTGCTCAAGAAGAAAGGCTTCGGATTCATTGAAATCGTTTCACCCTGCCCCACGCTTTACCAGCGGCGCAACAAGATGGGCGACGGGCTGGACACCATGAAGTATTACAAGCAGGCGAGTAAGATCCGCAATGGCGCGCCCACTGGCGAGTGCAGCTTGACCAAGTCCGGCGAAATTGTTGTAGGTAAGTTCGTCGACCGCGAGCGGCCGGATTACTACGAGTTGCTCCAGGCACAGATGCGCGAGAGCCTGGGCGAACGGTACGCCGAACCGGAAGTGGGGTGCTCGGAATGCTAACTGAGATTCGCGTGGCAGCACAAGTGGGGCAGACGCTTCCGCCTGCCAACCGGAGATGCTCGAAATGCTAACCGAAATTCGCGTGGCGGGTTTCGGCGGTCAGGGAGTGATTCTGGCCGCAATCGTGGTGGGCAAAGCCAAAGCTATTTTCCAGGGCGGCTACGCCACCATGACACAGGCCTTCGGCCCGGAGGCGCGCGGCGGATCGTCGAGCGCGCAGTGCATTCTTTCCGACGATCCTATTCTCTACCCCTACATCACGCAGCCAGACGTGCTGGTGGTAATGTCGCAGGAAGCGTACGGCCGCTTTGCACCCGAGCTCAAGCACGGGGGAATTCTGATTGTCGAGCAGGACCTGGTGCATCTCGGCGAGTTGCCCGCGGGAACCCGTGTCTATAGCGTCCCCGCGACGCGCCTGGCCGAGGAGTTAGGCCGCAAGGTCGTGCTCAACATCGTCATGGTAGGTTTTCTGGGCGCTGTCACCGGCCTGGTGGATGCGGACGCACTTCGCAAGGCGGTCAAGGACTCGGTGCCGCCAGCGCTCGAGAAGCTCAACCTGGAGGCCTTCGACAAGGGCTTCGCCTATGGCGAGGAACTGATGCGGAAGCTGGCCGAAGAAGGCAAGGCGCTAGTCTCCGAATCAGCCGGCGCTCCAGTCATCTGACTGTTTCCGCGTGGCGGGCCAACTGGCCAGAGCTTGAGCCGAGGCAACGGGCGAACGCGCTGGTTGTGCGGGACAACCGCGTACGGTAAGCTCGGAGTCGTGAGCGGTGTCAACGAAATCGAGCGGGCCGTGTTGCAGCTCACGCCGGCCGAGCTCGACGCATTCCGGGAGTGGTTTGCCGACTTCGACGCCGCTGCATGGGACCGCCAATTGGAAGATGACGTCGCGGCGGGACGCTTGGACGCGCTGGCGGACGAAGCCCTCGCAGACTTGCGGGCTGGCCGCTGCACCGATCGGTGAGGAACCGGGCCAATCCCAGGTTTTTGGGGCCCACTATCGGCGGCTTCCCGGCGACGTGCGCCGTCTGGCTGACGAATCCTACCGGCTGCTGCGGCGAGACCCGAAACACCCATCTCTGCACTTCAAGAGGATCGGGCGCTTTTGGTCCGTCCGGGTCGGCCTGAATTACCGCGCGCTTGCCGTGGAACGCGAACACGTGATGGTGTAGTTCTGGGTGGGGACCCACGCCGAGTACAACAGGCTCACCACCGCCAAATGAGCCCTTCATCTGCCGAAATCGGGAACGCGTGAGGCAACATGCGGGCCGACTCCTCGGTTACGTGGTTCTTTCCGAGTGGGCGACGATCCAGCCCGAGCTTGGAACGCTCGGGATTTTCCCGCAACGATGTCGGTGCGAGCAGTCGCCAACGGATGGTGACCGTGTTCAGCGGTAGTAAACTAATACCAGGATGGCGTTAGAACCCGCAGAGGCTTTGGACAATTACGTCCGGGAGAATAGCGACTTCGTTACACGCGACGGATGGCGTATACCCGTCTACCGTGGCAGGCAAAATGTAGCAGAACTAAAACGTGAAGACCTTAGATCCCTGTTCACTATCCTTCAAGACAGTTTCAACGAAGGCTTAGCCCAGCGCAAGCAGGTTCCGGAACACATCGATGACTTGCCATTTTATCTCGACTATATCGACTCAGATTTCAGCAATGCGGTGGCTTTTAGGGATGACTCTTACGCTTTCATTGGTCTCACTGTTGCGCTCATGTATGAATTGCAAGAAATCTGCGCCCGCCTAGGTGAGTCTGAAGCAATCAGGCGGATACTTGGCGTCGAAGACGCCGAGGAAGTACGAGAGGGGCTTAGCGTTGTGCTTTTTCAACATCTCTTAAGCCTTGTTGTGACGCACGAGTTCACGCACCATGTACATGGGCACGTCCTGAAGCATCGGCCTGACGCGAAATTCTTTAGCGAGTTTGCCGCGGGCAATGGAAGCAGCAATATCGAAAGACAAGCGGAAGAGGCAGATGCCGATGGATACGCCGCATACCATGTACTGGCGAACTTCATTGACAGCGGTGCACGTAACAATATTTCAGCGGCATTGAAGCTGAGCGATGGAGCACCTGACTTGGTCGATCAGGTGCTCTTTTCGTGCTTCGTAATTGTGGCCGGAGCTTTTTTATTCAGCCGACGACCGGTTGATCTTGCCGGGGAGGATCTCTTTGCGCTTTCGCATCCGCCGCAAGCAGCCCGGCTCGACTACTTAATGCGACACAGCATTCTCTGGTGCCGCGAATACCGACCTGCTCTTGTCGATTGGATGACGAATGAGCGGTTCCGGCAAATCATGCGGGCCGTCGCAGAAGCAACTTGGGGAATGAACGGGGGTCTCAGCTGGGATGCACAGGCCGCATTCCTGCGCTCCGAGCAGGGCAAGAGGTATTTTCAGGAACTTAGCAGCCTCATAGACGCTCAAAAAGAGGCTCTGCGAGAATTGGGTGAAGCCGGCGCGTTCGACTGATTGGCTGCCCTTTAAGCGGTGATCGCCAGAAGACACCTGGGTAGTCCTTGAGTTCGGCGTCTCGACCGCGACCGGCGCTGCTCCGGTCGTATCACGCGCCACGCGGAGATTGTGCGCTCGGCGCATTTGGGTCGAAGACGCCCGTCTCGGACAATTCCCCCGCATTTCTGCATTTTCCCCGAGTGCGCTACAATCACAAATGCCGCGTCCGGGTAGTGCACTGCCTGTGCGGCCCCGAGTCTCCCCATGATGGCAGCCACCGGCACACGCGCCCAGGACTT
>CAZFOP010000247.1:0-6058 GCA_964520085.1 uncultured Solibacteraceae bacterium
CGGCGTGGCAGCCCACACAGATGCGTTGTTCGCTGGGCCGCATCCAGAACCAGTTTTTTTCCGCCCGTGTCACCGCGCCCGAGCGGCTCACCAGTTCCATGCGCAGCGGTCTGTCCGCGGGCACCTGAACGTAGAACGAACCGTCCGTCTCCACGATCGTCTGGCCCAGCAGCACGGAAGCGCCGACGGCATCCTGTGTGAACACGCGAACTGTCGCGATGTCACCCGTAATCGGCGTCTTCGATTCGTGCGCGTTCAGACACAGCAGATTTCCCGTGGTGCGCGTCGGCACGCGGGCCGATGGAAAATCGCGCGGCGGCACGCGGCTGGCTACCACGACGGGCTCGACCGCGCTACCGGGCGCGCCGGGATTCAGTTCCACGCGCTGGCCGCTCGTCCCGTTCCACTCATATAGGTGAAAAGGCCGCGTCGGTCCGCTGCGAAGCGGGATCAGCCAGCGGTCCGTCGAGACCTCCGCGCCCGCTCCGGCCGCTTCCAGATTGGGCTGCGCCACGCCGGTCTGCTCGGCGAGGGCGGGCGTGAAGCGCGCCAGCCGCTTGCCCGCGTTGAAGATCACGTCGCCCGAAGCAACCTGCCGCCCGCTCGAGCGCTGCGGCCCGTGATCGCAGCGTATGGTTTCGACGCCGGTGCCATCCGGGTAAACCGTCCACAAATCGCCGTTTGTTTCAAACAGAATCCGCCCGTCGTGTAGTACGTCGTCGGTCAAGTACCAGCCGGGAACGAACGTGAGCGTCTCGGGCGCCGCGCCTCCGGCCAGCGGAACGATCTGGATTTCCGAGCCGCGCGGGAAGACTCTCGTATACACAACACGCCCATCGGGCAGGTACAGCGGGCGAATGCAATCGGTATCGGCCGTGGTAAGCTGCCGCGGCGCGCCGCCGGCGATCGCGATTTCCCAGATCTGCCAGGGGCCAGCGCTGGTACGCTTGCCGGCGAACAGTATCTTCAACCCGTCGTAGGAGGCCACAGGGTCGGTGGATGCGTAGAAATCCGCAGCGAGCTTTCGCTCACCTTGCGCGGTGGCGAGCATCACCGACGCGCCCGCCGGAAATCGTTCGCGCCCGCTACGCCACGCAGCGCCATCGTACTGAGGCGCCGCGACATACGCGTAATCCGGCGTGCCGGGCCCGTCCGCCGCCGCACCAAACACAGCGAGAGCCAGACCAACCGTGCCAGCGAGCTTCCTCATGTGACTCCATATTAGGGGAATCAAGCCCGTTTATCAGTAATTGGAAAATACTAGGTCCTGTGACACAGGCACCGCCCTGCCCAGTGCAACCGGCCCGATCGGGGCCGCGCGTTACTCACCCATTGGGCTTGCAACTCCTGTGTTTGCAACTCAAGTCCGCCCCGGGTCGTCCGGTCTGCTATGCTTAACTCAACGGCTATCTTGAGCCCGCCCGGAAGTTCCGCTCGAGCGCGCACCCAAGAGAATCGAATATACGCACCATCGAGGGGAACTAGGGAATCAATGAGTATTCTGTGGATGTTGGCGATCACTCTCATGATCCTGCAACTGTCTGTCTTCTGCACGACAATTTACCTGCATCGGGCGAAAACCCATCGCGGGTTGGAGCTGCACCCGGTAGTCGGTCTGCTGATGCACCTGGAACTGAGCCTGTTTACCGGCATGGTCCCGCGCGAGTGGGCGGCCGTGCATCGCAAGCATCATCATTTTTCCGACGTCCATGGCGATCCGCACAGCCCCTATATCTACGGAATGTGGACCGTGCTGTTCGGCAACTACTTCCTGTATCGCCGCGTGACCAAGGACGCTGCGGTCGTGCGCAAGTACACGCCCGACTGGAAGGACGACTTGATCGACCGGCTGCCCTTCATGCATTACGCGGCGCTGGGCGGAATCGCTATCTTTATGCTGATGTTCGGCGTCTGGTGGGGCCTAGCCGCGTGGCTCACACATGCTGTGCTCTACGTGCTGTTGAATTCCTCCGTCAATAGCGTGTGCCACTGGGTGGGCTATCGCAACTTCGATAACAAGGCAACCAACCTGCAATCCATCGCCATGCTGACGGCGGGCGGAGGGCTGCACAACAATCACCACCAGTTTCCGACTTCCGCACGGTTCGCTTGGCGCCGGCATGAGATCGACCCGGCATGGCCGCTGATTCGCGCGCTCGAAAGGCTGCACCTCGCGCGAGTGAAACCTTTGCCAGCGGAGCGAGTGGCGGCATAGGAAAACGCGCCCGCACGCGGGCGTTGGCAAGCTGAAACACGCCCCACCTGTTATCCTGAAGTTAGTATCCCCGTTTCGGACACACACGCTTGAAAATCGGTTTTGTCAGTCTGGGCTGTCCTAAGAATCTGGTCGACAGCGAAGTCATGATGGGCGCATTGGTGGCCCGCGGCCACGAGCTGACGCCCCATCCCGGCGACGCCGACGTACTGGTGGTGAATACCTGCAGCTTCATCGATCCCGCCAAGAAAGAATCCGTCGATACCATACTGGAAATGGCCGAGTACAAGAAGACCGGCCGCGTCCGGAAATTGATCGTCGCCGGCTGCCTGGTGGAACGCTATCGCGGTGACATCCGCCAGCAGATGCCAGAAGTGGATGCGCTGGTGGGAACCAACGAGCTCGACCGCATCGTCGCCTTATGCGAAGGTACCGAAGAAGGCGTTGCGCCATCCGCGGTTCCTTATCTTTATCACGACCTCACGCCGCGGGTACTCTCCACGCCCGGCCATTTCGCCTACATCAAGATTGCAGAGGGCTGCGACCACCCGTGCAGCTTCTGCGTCATCCCGCAATATCGCGGGGCCTTCCGCAGCCGCCGATTCGAATCCGTGGTGGCCGAAGCCACCCGCCTGTTTCAGCACGGCGTGCGAGAAATCAACCTGATTGGCCAGGACACCACCTGCTACGGCGAAGACCTCGGCTTGCGCGACGGCTTGGCCGCGCTGCTCGAACGGCTGGCCGAAATCGACGCCGGCCACCAAACCTGGGTCCGCTTCCTTTATGCCTATCCGAATAAAGTAACCCAACGCCTGTTGGACGCCATCGCCGCGCACCCGTCGCTTGTGAAGTACATCGACATGCCGCTGCAACATGCGAGCGCACGCGTGCTGCGGCGGATGAAGCGCGGCGGCTCCGGCGAGATTTTCCTGCGCCTCATCGAGCGCATTCGCCGTACCGTCCCCGGCGTCGCCATACGCACCAGCTTCATCGTTGGCTTCCCCGGCGAAACGGCGGCGGATTTTGACGAGCTCTGCCACTTCGTCGAGGCCGCGCGCTTCGACAACATGGGCGTCTTCCTTTACTCGGATGAAGATTCGAGCGGCAGTTTCGCGCTCGATGGCAAAGTCGACGCCCGCACCAAACGCAATCGCCAGCACCACTTGATGGCGTTGCAGCGCAAGATCGCTCGCGCCCGCGGACGCGCCATGGTGGGCACCGAAGTTCCTGCACTGGTGGAAGGCCTCTCCGCCGAAACCGATCTGCTATGGCAGGCGCGCTTGTCCACGCAGGCGCCCGAAATCGACGGCGTCGCGCTAATCAACGACGTCGAAGGCGCCGCGCCGCGTCCCGGCGAAATCCGCCGCCTGCGCATTACCGGATCGCACGATTATGACGTGTTGGGCACGCTGCTCCCGCCCACCGAGGTCGCGCCCGTGCTGCCGCCGCCGGGCCTGGTACACATCGCGCCGTTGGCCGCGCCGTTATGAAGTGCCCGATCTGCAAGAAGAAAGAGGTCGCCCTCGGGGACGCCGAATTCCCCTTCTGTAGTGACCGCTGCCGCACCATCGACCTTGGCAATTGGGCCTCAGGCAAATACGTGATATCTACCCCGCTTCCGCCGGGCAACAACGGCGTGGACGAATCGGACGACGATGACTAGCGGCTTGACCGCAAGATTCGGCGCTATGGAAGAACCGTTCCCTGACGGTCGCGGCGCCGATCGGAGCCGGGACCGGTCCGGACTGAGCCACGACCGTAAGGGAGTGGTCTCCGCAAGCGCCGGTTCCACACTGGCCATGCCAGCTCGGAGGGCGTCAGAAAGCGGCACGGGCGGATACTCGCCACTCGCCCACTCCCAATGTTCTCACCTTAGAGTTCGTGGGAACGGTCCCCGCGCGGGATCGGACAGACGACGATGACTAGCCCCGCGCGCACTCGCATCGCCTTCGGCATCGCCACCTGGTTCGGCTGTGGCCGCTCGCCGTGGGCGCCGGGAACCGCTGGCTCGGCCGCGGCCGTCGCTATCGCTCTCGCGCTCCATCGCTATGCCGGATTCGCGCCCTGGCACTTTCTCTTGCTCGCCGCCGCCCTCGCCTGGCCCGCGGTCTGGGCTGCTGGCGTTGCGGCCAGCGCTGCCGGTGTGGAAGATCCCGGCTTCGTGGTGGTGGATGAAGTACTGGGACAGTGGATCGCATTGGCCGCGGCGAACCCCTGGAATTGGAAAAGCTGTCTGGCCGCCTTCGCCCTGTTCCGCCTGTTCGATATCTGGAAGCCGCCGCCGGTGCGCCAATTCGAATCGCTTCCGGGCGGGCTCGGCATCAATGCCGATGACGCCATGGCCGGCGTCTACGCCGCACTTGTACTATTGCTAGCGGGATGCTTCAATCTATATTAAACATGTCGCTCCGGAAATCACCCGCTGCCCGGCCGCAAATCTCGCAAGTATCCCCGCACGCCGCCATCGCCGGCGGTGAGCTCCAGATACGCGGGAAGGGTTTTGCCAAACCGGATCCGCCGCGCGTCATGATCGGCGACGTTGGAGCGCCTATCGTCATCGGCTCGGATTCCTTCGTGATCGCCCGCGTGCCCGACGGCGCCACCGCCGGCGAGCTGATCGTCGAAAGCGGCAAACAGTCGAGCGAAGCCTGGGCGTGCGACATCGGTGTACCCATCGCCGACAACCTGCACCCGGTCGGAAACCCGGCCATAGACGCGGTGGGCAACATCTTCACCACCTTCAGCGGTTCGCGCGGGCAGAAGGTGCCGGTAGCCGTTTTCAAGATCGATCTCAATTTCGCCATGAAGCCGTTCCTCAACGACCTCATGAATGCCACCGGCTTGGCCCTGGATGCGGAAGGACTGCTGTATATTTCCAGCCGCTACGACGGATTCATTTACCAGGTCTCGCCCAGCGGCAACATGACCGTATACGTGGAAGGCATGGGCGTCGCGACCGGTATCGCCTTCGACCACCATCGCAACCTCTATGTCGGCGACCGCAGCGGAACCATTTTCAAGATCAACTCCGAGCGCCAGGTCTTCGTGTTCGCCACCATCGAGCCTTCCATCGCCGCCTACCATCTGGCGTTCGGTCCCGATGGCTACCTTTACGTCGCCGGTCCCACTACCTCCAGCTTCGATTGCATTTATCGCGTTTCCGATCACGGCGAGGTAGAAGTCTTCTATCGCGGCCTGGGCCGCCCGCAGGGGCTGGCGTTCGATGAAACCGGCAACCTGTACGCCGCGGCTTCCATCGGCGGCCGCAAGGGCGTGGTGCGCGTGACGCCGGAACGCGAGGCGGAACTTTTCCTTTCCGGGCCCGGCATCGTCGGTTTAGCCTTCACCCCGTCGCGCGCGCTGGTGGTCGCCACCACCAATGCGCTCTACCGCGTCGACGTCGGCATCAAGGGCCTGCCTCTTTTCTGATGAACGCCGAGATCATCGCCGCCGGCTCCGAACTGCTGACTGCCGAGCGCGTCGACACCAATTCGCTCTACCTCACGGCCCAGCTCAACGATCTGGGCGTGGAGGTTGTCGCCAAAGCCGTGGTCGGCGACGACCGCGACCGCCTCGCCGAAGCCGTGCGCGCCGCGGTTTCCCGCTCGTCCATCGTGATTCTCTCCGGCGGCCTGGGTCCGACGGAAGACGACGTCACGCGCGAAGCCGTCGCTCTGGCGCTCGATCGCAAGCTGGTCTTCCATCCCGAAATCGTCACCCAAATCGAAGAGCGTTTCGCCCGCATGAAGCGCCGCATGTCCGAGATCAACCGGCGCCAGGCGTTCGTGATCGAGGGCGCCGACGTGCTCCCCAACGACCGCGGCACCGCGCCCGGCCAATGGA
>CAZFOP010000248.1:0-6054 GCA_964520085.1 uncultured Solibacteraceae bacterium
AGCGGCGGCCCAGCATTACACCGAGTAAGTCCGCCGCTTCTTCGGATTGAACGAACGCGAACTGCCGCGCTTCGACGTGGTGCATCGCGGGATAGGGCCCGACGCGCATACAGCCAGCCTGTTCCCTGGCGACCCGTTGATCGAAGACCGGCACGGGATCGCCGCCGCAACCTTCGCCGCGCAGTTTCACCAATGGCGCGTCACCCTGCTGCCGGGGGTCCTGGTAGCCGCCAAGCACACGGTGTTCCTGGTGACGGGAAACGACAAGAAAGACGCGCTGCGGTCGGTGATCCGTGGCGAGTATGACCCGATGAAGTACCCCGCGCAAATCGCCACCCGCCCTGGCCACGATGTCACGTGGTTCCTCGACCAGGCCGCCGCCGCGCTGATCGAGCAGTAGCTGGTGCGTGCCTGACGGGCAAGCTAAAGCATGCCCCACCAAAGGCACGCGTGATATTGGTGGGGAATGCTTTAGCTTGCCCGTGCTTGCCATCTTCCGCGAGCGCAAAAGCGCATTCCATTTCTATGTCGCGCACGCAATGGCCGCGAGTTCCGGCCAAAACGCTACACTATCTTTATGGAGTGGATCGAATCCGCATCCCGCCGCCACGCCGTCCCTATTCCGGCCGTCGCGCAAACCGCGGCGGAACGCGCCGCGCGCATCGATCGTTCACTCACGGCTGCGGCGCAGGCACTGGAATCGATCCAACAGGCCGCCGGCTGCTGGTGGGGGGACCTGACGGCGGACACCACGCTCGAGTCCGATTACATCCTCTGTCAACTGTGGCGCCATCAGCCGGACGCGGATGGCGAATGGCGTCCGCCCGCCGCGCCGCGCATCCGCAAGGCTTGCCAGTCCATCCTCCGCCGCCAACTCCCAGATGGCGGCTGGAACATTTACCCCGGAGGCCCTTCGGAAATCAACGCGACGGCCCGCGCCTATACGGCCTGCAAGCTGGCCGGGCGAGTCGCCGGCATCGATCCCGAATCGGCCGCCATGCGCCGCGCCCGCGACCGCGTGATCGCGCTCGGCGGTCTGCAAGCCGCCAATAGTTACACCAAGATCAACTTCAGCCTGCTGGGCTTGTATCCGCGCCGCTGGGCGCCCAGCATTCCGCCGGAAATCGTGCTGGCACCCGGCGACATCCTTTATGAGATGTCCTCCTGGACGCGCGCCATCCTGGTGCCACTCTCCATCGTGCAAGCCATCGCCAAGCCGAAGGTCACGCCACATGGCATGGGCGTGGATGAGCTGCTGCGTCCCACTACCCGCTACTCGTTGCCCAAGCGGGACGCCGCCGCCCTCATCTTCCACCAGGTGGATCGCGCCGTCAAACTTTGGGAAAAGCGCGGCCTCAAGAACGTGCGCGCGCGCGCCATCCGCGAGGCGGAACGCTGGATGCTGGAGCGTACACGCCACACCGACGGCCTGGGCGCCATTTACCCTTCCATGATGTACTGCATCATGGCGCTGGAGTCGCTCGGCTATCCGGAAGATCAGCCCGATCTGATCGAAGCTGTCCGTCACTTCGACAGCCTGATATTGGAGGACGACGCCAACTTCCAGTTCCAGCCCGCCGTCTCGCCGCTCTGGGACACCGCGATTTGTTCGTATGCGCTCGGCCAGTTGCAGGAAGTGCGCGCCGGGACCGAGGCCTGGGCGCCATCGCCCGCCGTCCTCACACGCGCCGCCGATTGGATGCTCACGAAGGAAACGCGCCGCAAGGGCGACTGGGCCATCAAGCGGCCCGACCTGGTGCCCTCCGGCTGGGCGTTCGAATTCAACAACGAGTATTACCCCGACGTGGACGATACCGCCATGGTGTTGCTCGCGCTCGGTCACGCCAAGGCGAGCGATGCCGAGGCACAGGCTCGCGTGGAGCGCCGCGCCACCGATTGGATCCTGGGAATGCAGTGCTCCGACGGCGGATGGGCCGCCTTCGACGCCGATAACGATTGGCAGATACTCAACAAGGTGCCCTTCGCCGATCACAACGCCATGCTCGATCCGGCCTGCCCCGATATTACCGGCCGCGTCATCGATGCCCTGGTCAAGCGCGGCTTGCCCGCCGACCACGTTGCGATCCAGCGCGGTGTGCAATTCCTGTTGCACGCGCAGGAGCGCGATGGGAGCTGGTACGGACGTTGGGGAGTGAATTACATCTACGGCACGTTTCTCGCGTTGCGTGCGTTGCGCGTGGCGGGTGGCGAACAGGCGCAGCCGGCCATCGAAAATGGCGCCGCGTGGATTCGCAGCGTCGCCAACCGAGATGGCGGCTGGGGCGAATCCTGCCAGAGCTATCGCGACAACCACTTCGTTGCTGCCCCCTCCACCGCCTCGCAAACCGCGTGGGCGGTGCTCGGCTTGGCCGCCGCGGGAGACACCACCTCGTCCGCCGCCGAACGAGGCGTCACTTACCTATTGGACACTCAGCAGCCCAATGGCCGCTGGAAGGAAGATCTAGCCACCGGCACTGGCTTTCCCAACGTCTTCTATCTGACTTACCACTTATACAGGGATTATTTCCCGCTGCTGGCGCTGGCGACAGTGCGGGGAAGCGGGGCACAGAGGCAGACGGCGTAGGGCGATGAACTGTAGGCGACCTGGGCAACCGAAATCTCCTGCCGCGGAGCCTGCGACGACAACGTGAGCCAGTACGACTCGAGATCATTGCGTTTGTTCGGAACAAGGAATAGAATCCCTTTATGTCCGATGAGCGGCCAGCGTCGTCGCGGCGAGGATACGGATTCTGGGTTAGGGTGCTTGGTGTGCTTGCGTTATTTGTGTGGAACTGTCTGAATGTCGCGCGGCAAGGCGTGGAGCACTGGTGGGCGGCGATAGTCAACAACGGAAACTTGCAAATCGTTTGGGATCGCGGCGAACGACCGCCCGGCGTCTCCATCCAGGCGAACACCGAGGACGGGAACGGTGTTGGATTTGACCCGGACGAGAAAGTTTCGCTTGCAGCGGGCCGGTACGCGATCAAGGTGATGCAGTTTGATCGGCAACTGCCAGTCACGCTGCTATCTCCGGCCGGAGAGGAAATTCACTACGCTCAGGTAGCGAGATTCCGCACAGAAACGGTTCGGATCAAGTCCACGCCAACGAATCTGGTATTCTCTGGCGTCTATGACCTAGTCGCGGACGGGCTTGGTCGCCCTAAGTCCTCGTCCCGTCGTCTTCATCGGGTCTATCAAGGGTTTCATCAGAACGGCACTATGCTTTGGTTCTACGACACAAACACCTTTCTTATTCTGCGCGCCAGCGATGGCACTTGGACGGAGGTACAAGGTGCGCCGTATCCGAAAGACCCGTGTCTCTACAATCTGGACTGCGTTGACGCTCGCGTCCACCCACACCCGCCGAAGGGTATGCACACTTCGGTCGGCGGCGGTTATCAGGTCTGGAATGCATTCAAGATGGACTTGGGTTGGATGACGGGTTACTGCATCTACTGGGACGCTGTAATCCGGGAGGACTTCGAACGCGGATTCCTCATCGGTCCATTACGCGCCGCGCCGTTTGGGGAAACCTCGGTGGGCTTTGGCCTGTTCTCCGATAAAGGTCGGAACCTCTGGAGACAGCCGACGCTGTTCGGGGTCAAACCGGCGGAATGCAAAGCGGGAAACTGACCAAGCGCTCCCGTACGGAGTTATCGATCCGCGGAAAACGGCCCACCGGGATCCGCTCTGCATTGTCCCCTTGGTCATGCCATCAATCGGATTGTGACTCGCCACTCGTGCCGCTATCTTCCTGTTCGCGGCCGCTGTCGTGATACCAGTAGTTGTACTGAGGCGGCTGCTGGAGTTTCTCCACAATCTTCAGCGGAATGTAGATTGGTGCGGCGGCAACTTTGATGCTGGTCTTAACCAAATCCTTAAAAAGTCCCATAAGACCTCACTGGCGCAGACTGTTACCCCTGATTCGAGTCTACTCCTTTGGGCAGGACAACCGACTACATACGAAAACGCGTGGCGGCGCGCCCTTCGAGAGCGCGCTCACCGGTCTGTCCAACGGCCCCAGCCGGATAAAGTGTTCCTTGGCAGGGGGGAAATCGGGACCAAAGCGCTCCAGGACGGATTCAACGATGTCGAGGCCGTGCTCGAACAGGAGCTCGACGACACCGAACGCAAGTTCTCCCATGCCCTGGAATACGCAGACCTCGCTTGCGCCGTTCCAAGCCGCCGGTCTCGACGTCAATTTGGGCGGTGGCCCTACTTAGGCGGCCAGATACGGTACTCGCCGCTGCAATGCAGCAGACCCATCAAATACCACATGCCATCGTAATACCGGTATTGTCCGGTTGGAACGGTTGAGTTCCACAGAGCCTCGACAAACTTCGCGGCGCGTGGGTCGGTCGCGGCCAGACTGGCAACGGCATTCGTGGCGACCAACGCGGTCGAGTGTTCAGCGCTAAACTGATTGCCATCCAGCGTGAATCGATTTCCATAAGTGGCGATTCCCTTGGATTCGAAGAAAGCCTGGATGCGGTCGCTTAGTTGCCGCTCCCTGGGATCGGCGGCCCACCAGGACCAATCGACACTCCAGTTAGCCGCCGTGCGCCAGGCATCGGGCCCGAACGTACCGCTTGCCCCGGAGCCCACAACCGGCGTGCCATCGAAATGCGCGTATTCGGGAGCCAGGCCGGTCGCGGGGTTCGTGGTCTTTTGAAAGAAGTCGCGGCTGGCAGCGGCCGCTTCGGCCCAGAACGGCCGGTCCGCGGCCGGGCCCCACCGCGCCCACAGCTCGTAGAACGCAGGTAAGTGGTAGGAAGGGTCCGTGTGATCGGGCCGGCGGTTATTCGGCGTGAAGCGCACCATTTTGTGTTCGGCGTTGAATTCCGGTCCGTCGGTCTCGGATCCCCTCACCGTCTGGCCGGTGATCGCGGCGCGGTTTTTCATGGCGTCCAGAAGCCGGTCCGCCTCCGTGCGGTAATCGTATATGCCAGTGCCATTGCCCCAGCGTCCGGCGGCGAAATACAGTGCCATCGCCCAATACTGCTCGCCATCGGGAGCTGCCGATTCATCGTTCGGCGTGCCGTCGATCTTCATCGACCAGGAGAAGAAACGGTAACCGGGATGAGTCGGCGAGTCGTGATACATGAAGGTCTTGGCCCAGTTCCACAGAGCATCGAACTCGGCCTTCTTATCGAGTTGAACTGCGATCATCATGCCGTACGACATGCCTTCGGAACGCACGTCGCGGTTGTTGATGTCGGTAAGATACGCCAACGGTCCGTTCGAATTCCGGCCGGCGGAGTAATAGACCGTTTGCGTCTGTGGGTCGCCATGGAAGAGTTGCTCAAAAGCAGCGTCGATCTTGCGCGATATTTCCTGTGGGGAATGACCGGCTTCCAGGAACAAATTGCGATAGTGGCGAGTCACAAACGCGCCTGCGCCGTCTCGAGTCCCGGCCACCGGCTGGGCCGCCGATGCAGCCTCCGTGGGTGCGCTTGAACGATCCTGCTGGGGGTCTGTCCCGCTCTGCGGCGCTGCTGCCAAACCAAGGCGGAAAACCGAGGCGAACGCAAGCAGCGGCAATATCTTCAGTGGTGTGTTCATAAACTTGAGGAGTCGGACTATCCGATACAGTCACGAGACCAAATGGCAATCGCGAAGTCAAGCGGCGAACGGGCTCGGGCTACTCGTATTGGAGCGCGACAACCGGGTCCAAACGGGCGGCTTTGAGAGCGGGCCAAGTGCCAAAGAAGAGACCCACGCCTACGCTCACGCCCACACCCACCGCGGCTGCCCAGAGTGGCACCGAAGTCGGCAGGCTGGGAAAGATCAGGCGGAAAATCACCGAGATCAGCCAGCCGAGCGTCATCCCGGCCAGGCCGCCGAGGCCAGTCAGCACGACGGCTTCGGTGAGGAACTGGACCACGATATCGGAGCGGCGCGCGCCCACGGCTTTGCGAATGCCAATCTCGCGCGTTCGTTCGGTGACGGATACCAGCATGATGTTCATCACGCCGATGCCGCCCACCAGGAGGCCGATTGAGCTCAGCCCCACCATCAGCAGCGCCACCGTCGAGGTGATGCGATGGAAATCCT
>CAZFOP010000249.1:0-6040 GCA_964520085.1 uncultured Solibacteraceae bacterium
CCGTCGCCGCCGCCCAGCACTATCCGATGGTGGTTCTGGTGAATGGCGATTCCGCGTCGGCTTCCGAGATTGTGGCCGGCGCGCTGCAGGATCACGACCGCGCCTGGGTGCTGGGCGAGACCACGTTCGGGAAGGGTCTGGTGCAGCAACAATTCCCGCTCAACGAGGGAGCGGCCCTGCTGCTTACCATCGCACACTACTACACTCCCAGCGGGCGGCTTATCCAGCGCGACTATTCGCACCAGTCGTTCTTCGATTATTACTACGCCCACCATACGGACACGCAGAACCAGGATGACCTGAAGACCACCGACAGCGGACGCAAAGTGTATGGCGGCGGCGGCATATCGCCCGATGAGAAATATCCCAATCCTCGCTACAGTCTTTTCCAGCGCCGTCTGGGACTGGCGTGGGGTGCCGGCTGGGTTTACTATCACTTCGGAAACGTCTTTTTCAACGGCGCCAAGCCGGCGTTGCCGGCGGGCTGGCAGGTGGATGAGGACACCCTGAGCCGCTTCAAGGCGTTCCTCAAGACGCAGCAAGTAGTCTTCACCGACGCCGATTTCGACGCCAACAAAGACTGGCTGAAAGCGCAGATCCGCTGGGAGCTGTACTACCGTGCCTTCGATAAGAACACCGCCGAGCGCGCACGCTGGCTGGAAGACCCCGAAATCAGGAAGGCCACCGAAAGCATGACTCGCGCGCAATCGCTGATGCAACAGGTCGAGCGCGTGCTGGCTCAGCGGGGCGCCCGCGGGTAGAGCCGTCCCCACACCCGCCAGAAACTACGGCACGGGCGAAACGCCCGTCCTGGTTGCGCATCGCGCACAACTGGTCCGCGCATGGTGGCCTGCGCTATCGCACCGCGGCCATGCCTATCGGCACAGCCGCGGCTCCGGCTCACCGCCTCCGGGCCACAGTGCGCGAAAACTGGGGAACTGGCGCCTTGCCCCGTCGGCGATAGCCGCGGGAATCGGGCGAATCAGTTTCAGAAGAGAGGTGGTGCGGATATGGGATTCGGCAGAAGCTTGCTGGGGGGGCGGTATCATCCGGTTTGAGTCCATGAGCGCCCTGGACAAGTTCAATCTGTGTGCTGGCGTGGCCTCTATCGTTAGCCTAAGTCCCTTGTTTCCAATAAACTGAGTTTTATATCGGCTTCCTCACATGCTCCGATGGGCTTGCCATATCGGCTGCCGACTGACCCACTGCATATGCATGCATTACACCGCTCAAGGTATCATAGATCTTCACCGAGAAAGCAGCGATGCACGGGAGCACCGCTGGTGCCGAAGGAACCGGGATCGTTGGTAACGGCAATGCGGTAAGTGATATCTGTGCACTGACTGCGGGTCGGAGAAGAGCTGTACTTAGCTGAGCGCTGCCTACATGAGCTGAAAAACTGCTAGCCGCATTTTCCAGCGTGAAGTTAGTCGGCGCTGTGACAACACTACCATCCTGTCCATAAAACGTGACTGATCCGTCACAAGTGCCAGCGGACAAGCCAGTATAACCGGCCGAGGCACTTCTAATGTCAAGTTGAAGGGTTTCCGTGGACGACAAACCAACCGGTGGTATCACGATAATCCGACTGGGAGTGGGTTCGAAGGCGTAGATGAGATTGCACTCAGTCGCAATAATACAAGGGAGGATAGAAATCGCCCCTATTGTGGCTACAGCCAATCCGTTCTGCTCCGACTCGCCAGGCAGAATGGCATGAGTTGCGCCCGTCGCGGAATCGAATATCTCCTGGGTAAAAACAACGGCACAAGGCGGTATTGGTGGACTCAGCGTGGAAGAAGGCCCTCCCAATGCCGTCAATGTTACATCGCCGCTCACGACAGCGACGGGAGTCTGCAGACCCGTAGAGGTATACGGCAGGTCAGTGGAGAAAACGCGGCCGCTATTATCGACCGTGAGGCTGATCGCCTGGCCTATTGTGGAACCGTCAGACCGATAAAACTGGACCATCGCCTGACAAGTCGTGACAGCACTCCAGCCAGGATAGGCAGCCGCCGCACTCATCATACTGAACCTAAGGGTTTCCGCGGACGACAAAGTGACCGGCGGCAAAACAATCGTGCTCGTGCCGCTCTGGCCATGCGCTGCAGCCATTGACCACCAAATGCCAATGGCACAATACCAAACCCTTCCACAAGCAATCATGAAAAGACACCTCCTCGCTTGTGTTCATGTAGGAGCCAAGCGTTCTGCCCGGCTCCAACAACTCTACCACCAGTCGAGGTATTTCGATGCCAAGCTACACTCCATCAAAATCCTAATGCCGCCCTATTTTCGGCCCACCGCGGCTCCCAAAGAGTGACCGCGGGCGTCCTTGCTTCGCGCGACACTCCGCCGCCCCGAATCTCGCGATCCTACAGCTAGCGAGCTACCGCGCCAGCCGCCCGCTATTCCGCGCCCGGCGCAGGCTGGTGGGCGGCGCGCAGCCGGGAAACCAGCAATTCGCGCTGGTAGATCATTTCCGGCGGTAGGTGATCGTACAGGCCCATCAGCCACTCTTCGTGCGCAATCACCTCGGCGTGCCACGCCTCGCGGTCGAACGCCTGTAACAGATCGAACTTCTCGCGCGGGTAATTGAGTCCGGTCCAATCGACATCTTCGTAGCGCGGCATCCAGCCGATGGGCGTCTCCTTGCCGAGCGCGCGGCCGTGCACGCGGTCGACGATCCAGTGCAGGATGCGTAGGTTTTCGGCGAACCCAGGCCAGAGGAATTTCCCTTGCGCATCCTTGCGGAACCAGTTGACACGAAAGATGCGAGGCGTTTCGCTCAGCGAATGCTGCATGGCGAGCCAATGGCGGAAGTAGTCGCCAATGTTGTAGCCGCAGAAGGGGAGCATGGCCATCGGGTCGCGACGGACGTTGCCTACGGCTCCGGTGGCGGCGGCGGTGGTCTCCGATCCCATGGTGGCCCCCGCATACACGCCGGCGCTCCAGTTGAATGCCTGGTAAACCAGCGGCGTCGTGCTGGCGCGCCGGCCGCCGAAAACGAAGGCGCTGATGGGAACCCCGCTGGGACTCTCCCAATCGCGATCGATGACCGGGCACTGCGAGGCGGGCGCCGTGAAGCGCGCGTTCGGGTGCGCGGCCGGGGCGCCAGTCTCCTTGGCGATCTCCGGCGTCCACTTCTTGCCTCGCCAATCCAGACACTCGGCTGGCGGCTCGTCGGTCATGCCCTCCCACCACACGCCACCTTCCGGCGTGAGCGCGACGTTGGTGAAAATGGTGTTCCGCGCCAGCGTTGCCATGGCGTTTGGGTTCGTTCTGACGGACGTCCCGGGGGCCACACCGAAGAAGCCGGCTTCGGGGTTGATGGCTCGCAGGCGCCCGTTTGCATCGGGTTTGATCCAGGCGATGTCGTCGCCCACCGTCGAAACCTTCCAGCCCTCCATCCCCTTGGGCGGAATCAGCATGGCCAGGTTCGTCTTGCCGCAGGAACTCGGGAAGGCCGCTGCGAGGTAGGTCTTCTCGCCTTCGGGATTCTCAATTCCGACAATCAACATGTGCTCGGCCAACCACCCCTCGTCGCGCGCGATATTGGAAGCGATGCGCAACGCGAAGCATTTCTTCCCGAGCAGCGCGTTGCCACCGTAGCCGGAGCCGAACGACCAGATCTCGCGCGATTCGGGGAAGTGCACGATGTACTTCTCCGGATTGCAGGGCCACGGCACATCCTTCTGTCCCGGCGCGAGCGGCGCGCCCACCGAATGCAAGCACGGCACCACGCGCTTGTCGCCCTTCCTATCGAGGACCCCGGCGCCGATGCGCGCCATGATGCGCATATTGACGACGACGTAGGGCGAGTCGGTGATCTCGATGCCGTATTGCGCCATGGGCGAGCCGACCGGCCCCATGCTGAAGGGCAGCACGTACATTGTGCGGCCGGCCATGCACCCCTTGAAGAGCGCCTTCAGCTTGTGCCGCATGCTGACTGGGTCTTCCCAGTTGTTGGTGGGGCCGGCATTATCCTTCGAGAGCGAACAGACGAAGGTGCGGGCTTCGACGCGGGCCACGTCGCTTGCATCCGAGCGCGCATAGAAGCAGCCGGGCCACAGGTCCTGGTTCAGCTTGAGGAACGTTCCGCTAGCGACCATCTGGGCACAAAGGTCGTCGTTCTCCTCTTCCGAGCCGTCCACCCAGTGAATGCCGGCCGGGCGTGTGAGTTCGGCCGTCTTTTCCACCCACCTTAACAAGTGAGGGTTGGTGCTAAGCGGCTGGGAGTGATCTGTCTTGGTTGTCATGGCGTTGCAAAATTGGACTGTGGTTTCGCCGGCAACCGGGTGGGAGCGGTGGGGTAGGCCGGCTCGCGGAACCCGGGACGGCAGCCTCGCTCTTCCCTGGAGAACACGGATCCGCTCGAAGCCGACACGTCGTGGTGCCCCGCTCAATGGAACCGCCGAGCTGCCTTCGGTCCAGATGCGGATGGTGACGCTTCCGTGACCGTGGGAGATTTAGCATAGCACGCTTCGGGCAGCCGCTCATGAAATGCGGTGGGGGATGCTTTTGTTTGGCCATCCCGTCAGGAATTCCGGGGCACCCTCCCGTCACCCGCTGGCGTAACCCGCTGGAGCAGCGAGATCCCCGGTCAGTTCGATTTCTTCGGCGAATACTTGGCGAGCACGTCCAGCAATTTCTTCGCGGAGGCCGGCGGCGTCGCGCCGCTCGTGAGAATCTCGCGGGCAGTCCAGGGCTTGCCGTACATGTTGCGGTTCTCGTCGAGATCGTTGCGGAGCGTCGCGCCATCCAGCGAAACGCCGGCAAAAAGGCCTTTCGAGCGCGACCAGGAGAGAATCTCGGCGGTCATCATGGCATCGGTCTGCGCGGTTGCATCGCGCCCCAGCGGGCCTGCCGCAACGGTGGCTTCCCCGCCCAGGGTGAACTTGTCCTGCGTGAGGCGCTTCATGCCGCGCTCGTTCATCACCAGCAAAACCACGTCGGAGGACGAGAACCCGATCTGCAGGCCAAAGCTTCCGCCTTCGATGCGAATCGCGGCCGGCGGTCCCCAACCTTCGCTGCTGGCGGCACGGCAAATCGAGAATCCCCTGCCATATTTTCCGCCAACCATGAAAGCGCCCTTCATCATTCCGGGCACCAGCACGATGCAGGACGCCCTATCGAGCACGCGCTGCGGCAGCCCGCGATCGGGAGCAGTCATAATCTCACCGAACAGCGAAGCGGCATCGGCCAGCCGCTCGTCGGTCTTGCGCGTATCCTCTTGGGCGACTAACAGGGTCGCGCCCAAGGTTATGGCTAACGTCAAGGTGAGCAATCGCATAGTCTTATGGTAGCGTGAGCCGGCTCGGCGCGGCAGCAGCGGTGGCAGGCACATGATCGGATCCTCGGAGCTGGGATGGGGCGTTCCCCGCCCCTGCGCGGGCTGTATCAGTGTTTGTGTGGGTCGTCCGCGGCGGCGGGCTCAGTTCGGCGAGTGAGTTTCAATCCCGGACCCAGGTCTTTGTCCGATTCCGGATCGTCCAGTTTCCATAGACGCAACTCGTTCGGTCCGGCAAGGTCAACACGGAACTTGATATTGCGGCCGGGTTCCGTGCAGTCCCGGCATTCGTGGTACTCAACTGCAAACGTGAGCGTCTTTCCTTCCACGCGCGGTGCCAGCAACGGTACGGGATCCTCCGCAGTTATACGCGACGGCCTGTTGCCATCACTGCGTTCTTCAACATAAAACACGATGGAACCGCCGATTTTTTCCCCGGCCTCATCGATCTTGAGATCGATCGAGGGATGATCATTTAGCTTTCCCTCCCAGGTTCCGGCGAACGAGGAGTCCGCAGAAACAACCGCGGAAGACTGCGCGATCGCAAACGTCGCGGCGCATGTTAGTGTCGCCAATACGGCGATGATCGGTGTCCAATTCGTTTTCATCTTAATATCTCCTATGATGTCGGCCCTTTGGCCAGGGACGCTGTTGCGAGCATGCCGCCGAGACCCATGGTCTCGACCGCGGAAGAAGGCACGATCACCATGGAGCCGCGCTCCTTGATGGCTTCGTAGAGCATGTTCATGGCGC